>NZ_JBFTZS010000279.1:0-6286 GCF_056406675.1 Caulobacter sp. P1_B12_2
GCCCTGCTCGAGGTGCTGGACCCGGCTCAGAACTCGACCTTCGGCGACCACTATCTGGAAGTCGACTACGACCTGAGCCAGGTGATGTTCGTCACCACGGCCAACAGCCTCAACATGCCTCAGCCGCTGCTGGACCGCATGGAGATCATCCGCATCCCCGGCTACACCGAGGATGAGAAGCTGGAGATCGCCAAGCGCCACGTGCTGCCCAAGCTGATGAAGGACCACGGCCTGAAGACGACCGAGTTCGTGGTGCCGGAAAAGGCGATCCGCGACCTGATCCGCTACTACACCCGGGAAGCCGGCGTGCGGTCGCTTGAGCGGGAGCTGGGCGCCCTGGCGCGGAAGACCGTCCGCGATCTGGCCCGTGAAAAGGTCGTCTCGATCACCATCGACGACGAGCGCCTGGCCAAGTACGCGGGCGTCCAGAAGTATCGCTACGGCGAGACCGACGAAGTCGACCAGGTCGGCATCGTCACCGGCCTGGCCTGGACCGAGTTCGGCGGCGACATCCTGACCATCGAAGCCGTGAAGATGCCGGGCAAGGGCCGTATGACGGTCACCGGCAACCTCAAGGAAGTGATGAAGGAGTCGATCTCGGCGGCCCAGTCCTACGTCCGCTCGCGGGCCCTGCACTTCGGGGTCAAGCCGCCGGTGTTCGAGAAGACCGACGTCCACATCCACGTGCCGGACGGCGCCACTCCCAAGGACGGCCCGTCGGCCGGCGCCGCCATGGCCCTGGCCATGGTCTCGGTGCTGACCGGCATCCCGATCCGCAAGGATATCGCCATGACCGGCGAGATCACCCTGCGCGGCCGGGTCACCGCCATCGGCGGCCTGAAGGAGAAGCTGCTGGCCGCCCTGCGCTCCGGCGTGAAGACGGTCCTGATCCCTCAAGAGAACGAGAAGGATCTGGCCGACGTCCCGCAAAGCGTGAAGGACGGCCTGGAAATCATCCCCGTCTCGACGGTCGATGAAGTGCTGAAGCACGCCCTCACGGGGCCGCTGACGCCCATCGAGTGGAGTGAAGAGGACGAACCGATTGCTGCAGCTGCGAAGGTTGATGACAGCGACAGTGACGCTGTTCTGACCCACTAACAGTAACTTATCGTGGATAACTTAGGCGGCGCGGATATTTTCCGCGCCGCCTTCGTTTGACGGGCCGTCTGAACCCCGCATACTCCCGGTCGAGCGAAGCGGCGTGAGCTGTAGCCAGCGCCGCCGCTTTCATGCTGGGAGAAGAACATGACCACAAAGGCCGAACTCGTCACGGCGATCGCCGAAAAGGCGGGCATCAACAAGAACCAGGCTAAGGACGCTCTCGAGGCTTTCATCGACGCCGTCACCAGTTCGCTGAAATCCGGCGAGGACGTGCGCCTGGTCGGCTTTGGCACCTTCAAGGCCGTCGCCCGCGCCGCGGGCACCGCACGCAACCCGCGCACCGGCGAGACCGTGAACCGTCCGGCGTCCAAGACCGCCCGGTTCCAGGTCGGCGAAGGTCTGAAGACCACGCTGAACAGCTGATCCAGTAAGAAGATTTCGAGGCGGGTCGCCACGACGGCGCCCCGCCTTTTCTATGCAGGACTTCTCCGGGCGGACGGGGTATCTCCCACATCCCCGTCCGTCTTGGTTTCGTCCGCCTCGAATTGACGGGCTTGGGTAGTCCTGGGGGCGGTTAGCTCAGCGGTAGAGCGTCTCGTTTACACCGAGAGGGTCGGGGGTTCGATCCCCTCACCGCCCACCATCATCGCGGTTGGACAGGCGATGGACTTTCGCCGCCGCCGCCCGCACTGATCGGGCATGGCCGCCGAAACCGCCGACATCACCATCTCCCGCCTGGCCTGGACGGATCAACGTCTCGACGAGGTGGAGACGCCGCGCGGGCGTCTGCGCATCACCCTGGGTCTGGGCTCGGGCCTGGCGCGGCGCGCGGGCGATCCGCCGGGCGTGGTCTGGGCGATCGGCGATCGTGGTCCGAACATCAAGATCGGGGCGGCGGTCGAGGATCACGGCCTGACGCATCTGTCCGCACTGGCCGCCCTTGAAGGCGCCAAGATCATGCCTCGGCCGGCGATCGGGCCGATGCTGGCCCAACTGCGCGTCGAGGGAGACGGGGTCACGTGTCTCCAGGTTCTGCCCCTGCGCGACGCGAGCGGCGTGACCTTCGACGGTCTTCCCGGACCCGGCGGGGACATGGCGGCCATGGAGCCGGCCTTCGACCTGTCGGGCGTCGCGCTGGGCCACAGCCTGGCCGGAGGCGACACCGAAGGGGTGGCGGCCCTGGCCGACGGCACGTTCCGGGTGGCTGACGAGTATGGCCCCTCGATCCTGGTCGTGGCGGCCGACGGCGTGGTCAAGGCGCGCTGGGTCCCGAAAGGCGAGGGCGCGGCCTTGGCGGGAGCGGCCTATCGCGTCGAGGATGTCCTGCCGGCCCTGTCCGCGCGCCGACGCCTGAACCGCGGCTTCGAGGCCGTGGCCCTGTCGCCGGACGAGACACGGCTGCACGTGATCCTGCAAAGCCCGCTCGCGCCTGAAGACGAGACTGACGCCGAAGGGCAGGGGCGGGCCCGGCTCTGGACGCTGGACGCTGGACGCCCGAACCGGCGCGCCGCTGGCCGAGCACTTCTATCCGTCCGACGCGCCGGGGACCTTCCGCCGCGACGCCGAGGCCGGATCGGTGGGGCCCGAGGACTTGAAGATCTCCGAGGCTGTGTCGCTGGGCGGCGACCAGCTTCTGGTGCTGGAGCGGATCTCGCGAACCTCGAAGCTCTATCGCGTGACCCTGGACGCGCCGGTGCTGACCAAGACCCTGGTGCTGTCCACCGACGACTGGCCGCGGATCGACGCCGATCTGGAGGGCATGGCCCTGCTCACCGATCACGACCTGCTGCTGAGCACCGACAACGACTTCGGAGTGGAAGGGCGCGAGACGGCCTTCTATCGCGTGACCTTCGCCGCGCCGATTGCTGACACCGGGCTGGCGACGGGCTCGGTCTAGATGGCGATGAGGTAAGAGGGGCTGGCGTGGCGGACAAAAGTTCCACGGAGAAGGCCTTGGATCGCCGGGCATTGAACCGCGCGTTGCTGGCGCGGCAGCACCTGTTGCGGCGCGCCGAGCTCGACGTTCCCGAAGCGCTGGATCACCTGATCGCCCTGCAAGCCCAGTCGCCCAAGGCCCCTTACTTCGCGCTCTGGACCCGGCTGAAGACCTTCACGCCGGAAGACCTGTCCCGTGGGCTGGAGGACTTCAGCCTGGCGCGTGGCACGTTGATGCGGGGCACCCTTCACATCGCCGCCGCCAAGGACTTCGCGGCGATCCGGCCCCTGATCCAGCGCGGGCTGGACCGGTTCCTGACTGAGGGCTCCGTCCATGGCCGGGCTTTGGCTGGCTTGGACCAGGAGGAAATCGTCACGGCGGCCCGCGACCTGCTGCGGAGCGGACCGCTGACCGCCGCCGGCCTTCGCCAGGCCTTGGCGGAGCGCTGGCCCGGGCGCGATCCCCAGGCGCTGGCCATGGTCGCGCGCATCCATCTGCCGATGTTGCAGCTGCCGCCGCGCGGCCTTTGGGGGCGCAGCGGCCAACCGACGCTGGCGGCCATGGACGATCGCCTCGACACGCCAGAACCCGGCCTCATCCTGAAGGACCTGGTGCGGCGCTATCTGGCGGCGTWCGGCCCGGCCAGTGTCGCCGACGCCCAGACCTGGCTGGGTCTCAGTCGCCTGACACCGATAGTCGAGGCGCTCCGACCGTCCCTGATCCTCTTCCAAGACGAAGACGGCGTGGAACTGTTCGACCTTCCCGAAGCGTCCAGGCCGTCGGCCGAGGTCGAGGCGCCCGTCCGCTTCCTAGGCGAATTCGACAATGTGTTGCTGGCCCACGAGGATCGGACGCGGATCATGCCTGCCGATCACAGACGTCGGCTCTATACGGCCAACGGTGTTCTGCGGGCGGCCGTGCTGGTCGACGGCTTCACGGCGGGGCGTTGGCGCATCGAGGAAGGCAAGATGGAGTCGGTCCTGCACGTGGAGCTGTTCGCCAAGGTCGGCAAGCCGGTCGCCAAGGCCGTGGCGGAGGAGGGCGAACGTCTTCTGGCCTTCGCCACAAAACACGCCGGCGGCGACGTGCGGATCGCGGTCGCCGAGGACTAGGGGGCCAGCGCCTCGAGCGCCGCCGCCGCGTGGCGCGCGGCCTCGTCGGCGCGGACCGCCGCGCCCAGGCTCTCGGCGGCGGCCTTGAAGGCCGGCTCGTCCAGCAGGCGGCGAACGGCGGCGGCGATGGCGTCGGCGCTCGCATCAGCCGGCAGGGTCAGGCCGGCGCCGCGATGGGCGACGCGGGCGGCGTTGTCGTTCTGGTCGCGGCCCATCGGCAGGCACAGCAGCGGAACGCCGGCCATCAGCGGCCGCAGGGTCGAGCCATGGCCGGCATGGGTGACGAACAGGGCCGCGTCCTTCAGCAGCTCGCCATGGGGCGCGCTGCGCACGACGGCGACGTTGGCCGGAGCCTCGAGCTCGGCGGGATCGATCGTCGGGCCCGTGGTCACCACGCCGCGCACCGGCAGGTCGCCCAGGGCGGCGATGATCGCGCGCAGAGCGGGTTCCTGCGCCTGGTAGAGACTGGAGAACGACACGACGACCAGCGGCGCGTCGCCGGGCGGCGGCGTGAACGGCGCGACCCAGGCAGGATCCGCCAGATAGGGCCCGACATGGGCGAAGGGCGCGGGCAGGGGGGCGGGCGCGAAGTCGAACGCCTTGCTAGTGGCCAGCAGAATCGCCTCCGCGACGTCCAACTGCGCGAACAGGTCGGCGAGGGGGGCAAGGCCCAGGGCGACGCGGGCGACGTTCAGGTCGGGCAGGCCGGCCTGGAAAAAGGTTCGCGCCATCTGGCCGACCATGGCGTGCATGGTCCGCTCCTCGTCATTGGCGGCCGGAAGCATGCCGGCCCCGAACGGCGGCCCGCTCGGCATCGTCGGCAGCGACCAGATGTTGGCCGCCAGCAGGGCCAGCGGCACGCCCGTCGCCTCCGCCGCCGCCATCGGGCCCAGCAGCAGCTCCTGGCTGACCACCACGTCCGGCGCGAAGGCGGCGATCGCCGCCAGGGTGTCGTTGGCGTAGGCGAGGGCGGGACCGGCCATCACCCGGTCGAGCAGGCGTTGGATCACCGCCAGCGGATTGTCGGCCTCGTGATCCTTCAGGCGGTCGTCGTCGCGGGTCTTGCCGGTCTGGAACGGCGCGGTCGTCCAGGCGCGGAACGGCACGTCCAGGGCGGCGGCGTCGGGCGCGTTGCAGGGATCGCTCAGGAACAACACGGCGTGGCCGCGCGCCGCCATGTCACGGGCCACCAGCAGCATGGGCTGCACATGGCCGCCGCCTTCCCAGGTGGTGAAGAGATATCGCGCCATTCAAGTCCTCGACCGCAATCGCACCGCCTGCCTACGCGGTCCGGACGGGCCTTGCCAGAAGCGATCAAAGTGATATCACTTTGTTATCAATCCTGGAGGGCTCCATGACCGACGCGCCGAATATCAACCGCTCGACCGAACGCGCCTTTGGCGGGATCGGCGGCGGGCTGCCGTTGGTGTCGCTTCCCCTGATCATCGCCGCCGCTGTCTGGGCGTTTTCGACAGGCGGCGTCGCCGGCCCGCTTTCGGGCGCGGCCCTGATCGTGCTGTTCCTGCTGGTCAGCTTCGGCTTCTATTCGCTGCAGCCGAACGAGGCCTACGTCGTCACCCTGTTCGGGACCTATATGGGCACCGATCGCCGGACAGGCCTGCGTTGGGTCTTGCCCTGGTACGGCCGCAAGAAGATCAGCCTGCGGGTGCGCAACGTCACCAGCGAGCGGCTGAAGGTCAACGACAAGCGCGGCAACCCGATCGAGATCGCCGCCAACATCGTCTGGCGCGTGTCCGACACCGCTCAGGCCCTGTTCGACGTCGACGACTACGTCGCCTTCGTGAACATCCAGATCGAGACCGCGCTGCGCGAAACCGCCTCGCACTACGCCTACGACCACGACGACAGCGGCGAGCCCACGCTGCGCGCCGACGCCGATCAGGTCGGCGAGGGCCTGCGGACCGATCTTCGAGGCCGGACGGCGGTGGCGGGAGTGTCGATCGACGAGACCCACCTGATGCACCTGGCCTATGCGCCGGAGATCGCGGGGACGATGCTCAAGCGCCAGCAGGCCGAGGCCGTGCTGGCCGCCCGCCGCACGATCGTCGCCGGCGCGGTCGGCATGGTCGAGYACGCCCTGCAACAGCTCAGCGAACGGGGCGTCGTCGTCCTGGAC
>NZ_JBFTZS010000280.1:0-6284 GCF_056406675.1 Caulobacter sp. P1_B12_2
GGCCAGGCCTGCGTGCTGTACGACCCCGCCGATCCCGAGCGGGTGCTGGGCGGCGGCTTCATCGTGGCGACGGTGCGGGCGGAGCTGGCGGCCTAGGCCTTCAGCCGCTTTTGGACGCGACTCTCACGAATTTGCCACTTCAGCGACTCAGTAAGCTTAGCCTTACAGATAACGCCGTTCGTATGCTGCCATTTTCCAGCTCAATAAATCAGCAATAGCTGCATGGAAAAGTCCATAATTGACAAGTAAGTCAAATTATACTGACGCGAACGCTAAAAAGGGAAATTAATCTCGCCAAAACACGATTTTTCACCATCGAGGCGAGTGACATGCGGAACTTTTGTGTCATGGAGAGCGTACCAACTATACGCCTTCACCGAGCATTTTTGACACATCTGTAAATTCGAGCCCGAAGATCATGCAAAGCGCCGCTTACATCCACGTCCCGCAACACAACACGCACCACGTCTCGCTGGGCAAGTTGAGCGTGATCTTGGCGAGCCTGGCTTTTTGGGCGGCGGCCATCGGCGGCGTGGCCCTGGCCGTAGGCTAACGCGGCCTCACGCGATCTCGTCGAAGGTCATGCAGATCTTGAACAGGCAGTAACCGGTCTCGTCGACCAGCTTAGCCACGTCAGGGTTGGTGTCGGCGCGCTCGCGAACCCGCGTGAAGCGCCAGTCGGCCTCCACCGCCCCTTTCGGAAAACCCGCCCCGTCCGCCGTCACCAGCCGGTAGGCCGGCTTGGCGCGATGGACGTGGAAGCGGTAGCTCACTCGGCGGCGATCCTGACCGAGGCCTCCAGGGCCTCGCCGACGGTCAGGGCCTGCTCTTCATGGATGACGCGGCTCAGGTCGCGGCCGTCGACGATCTCGCCGCAGGCCTCGCAAGCCAGCTTGGGATGGAAGTCGTGGCCGCAGGTCTTGTGGACGAAGTGCACCGGCCCCTTGCCCAGGCCGTAGACGTGCTGGTCGCCCCATTCGGCCATGGTCAGCAGCACCGGCGACAGGGCCCGCCCCTTGGGGGTCAGCACATATTCCTGGCGCGGCGGGCGTTCCGAATAGCGGCGCGGCTCCAGCACCCCGTTGGCCACCAGGCTCTTGAGGCGAGCGGCCAGGACGTTGCGGGCCACGCCCAGGCGCTCCTGCCACTGCTCGAACCGTTTCACGCCCTGGAAGGCGTCGCGGAGGATCAGCAGGGTCCACGGATCGCCGACGACCTCGAGGGTGGCGGCGATGGCGCAGCGTTCATTGGTGTAGTCAGCGGTGCGGCCCATCACGGGAAGGTGAAGCCTTCCTTCGGGGAATGCAAGGGTTGCTTTTGCAGACCGACGCTAGTAGGTTTTTTATAGCAATTGACTCTCTCGGTTGCGCACTGCGTGCTGATGGCGGCTTCATCCGCATTCCGCCATCAGCCGCTTTTTGCGCGAAAGACTTGCGCCGGCCGCGCCGAAGAGGGTTTATTCCGCCGCAAATCCCACAACCCAAGCGAAAAATGGGTGGAGCTCCAGCATGTCCAACGCCGATCCGGTCGTCATTGTCTCGTTCGCCCGCACGCCGATGGGCGGCTTCCAGGGGGCTCTGGCCGGGGCCAAGGCCACCGAGCTGGGCGCGACGGCGGTGAAGGCGGCGATCGAGCGAGCCGGCGTTTCGGGCGATCTGGTCGAGCAGATTTTCATGGGCTGCGTGCTGCCCGCCGGCCTCGGCCAGGCCCCCGCCCGCCAGGCGGCGGTCGGGGCGGGCCTGCCGCTGTCGGTCGAGGCCACCACCGTCAACAAGATGTGCGGCAGCGGCATGCAGGCCGCGATCATGGCCCATGACGCCCTGGCGGCCGGCAGCGCCGAGATCATCGTGGCCGGCGGCATGGAGAGCATGACCAACGCCCCCTACCTGCTGACCAAGCACCGCTCGGGCGCGCGCATCGGCCACGACCAGATGATGGACTCCATGTACCTGGACGGGCTGGAGGACGCCTACACCCCCGGCAAGCTGATGGGCGCCTTCGCCGAGGACAGCGCCGCCACCTATCAGTTCGGCCGCGAGGCCATGGACGCCTACGCCGTGGCCGGCCTGGCCAAGGCCCAGAAGGCGGTGTCCTCCGGCGCCTTCGCCGCCGAGATCACCCCGGTGACCATCACCACCCGCAAGGGCGTCGAGACCGWCACCCAGGATGAGCAGCCTCTGAAGGCCGACCCCGCAAAGATTCCCACCCTGCGCCCGGCCTTCAGCCGGGACGGCGGCATCACGGCGGCCAACTCCAGTTCGATCAGCGACGGCGCCGCCGCCCTGGTCATGACGCGCGAGAGCGTGGCCAAGCGCCTGGGCCTGCCGATCGTCGCCCGCGTCGTCAGCCACGCCGCCCACGCCCATGAGCCGGCCCTGTTCACCACCGCCCCGGTGCCGGCCATGCGCAAGGCGCTGAAGAAGGCCGGCTGGGAGGTCGCCGACGTCGACCTGTTCGAGGTCAACGAGGCCTTCGCCGTCGTCGCCATGATCGCCCAGCAGGAACTGGGCATCGATCCCGCCAAGCTGAACGTCAACGGCGGCGCCTGCGCCCTGGGCCATCCCATAGGGGCGTCGGGCGCGCGCATCCTCTGCACCCTGATCTCGGCCCTGCAGGCCCGCGGCGGCAAGAAGGGCCTTGCCAGCTTGTGCATCGGCGGCGGCGAGGCCACGGCGATGGCGGTGGAGCTGGTCTAGCCCCCTACCCGCCCGAGACCGCCTTGGTCAGCAGGTTGATACGCCGGCCGCCGGGCATCTCGACGTCGCCGCCGCTCCAGCCGGCGGGACAGGCCCCCGACCACTCGGCGGTCATGCTCATCTTGTGCTCGCCGTTCATCGCCGGCTGGGCCGCGCCCGTCGTGGTGCTGGTGACGTCCATCACGTAGYGGGTGTTGAAATCACCCGCGACGTGGATGGTRCTGTCGGTCTGGCCGGCCGGACCCATGTCGCAGGCCGAGACCACCGTCCAGCCGCCGTCCAGGCCGCGCGTCATCGACTTGCGCTGGCAGCGCTTGTCGTCGCCCTGACTATCCAATCCCATCCTCTCGTCGCTGGTCTCATCGACGCAGAAGCGGAAGCTGCGCGTGAAGCCCTGCGCCTGCAGGGTCATGGTCTGAGTCCAGAGGCCTGGCTTGCGCTTGGGCCAGGTCGTCGGAGCCGGGGTCGCCGCGGCCGGCGCCGCCTTCGCGGCCTTGGGCGCCTCGCCCGGCTTGGCCTGGGACTTGGTCTCGGACTTCTGGCCGCAGCCGGCCAAGGCCGCCACGACGCCGAACGCCACAAATGCCACTGGAACCCGCATCGCCCACCTCTTTCGTGCGTTAGCCCCCAAGCCTAGTTACAACCCTGGCGCGGCGCGCCGTCCAGCCCATATGCGAGTCCATGACAGACGCCTTCAGCCACAACCCCGCCAAGAGCCGCTATGAACTCGAAGTCGACGGGCTCGTCGCCTTCGCCGACTACCAGCGCAGCGGCCACCGCCTGGTCATCCCCCACGTCGAAGCCGACCCCGCCCTGCGCGGGACGGGAGCCGCCGGCCGGCTGATGGTCAAGGTCGCCGAGACCGCCCGCAGCGAGGGCATGAAGATCGTGCCGCTGTGCAGCTACGCGGCGGCGTGGCTGAGGCGGAACGATCCGGAGATCATCGCTTAGCCTCGATCGGGGACATGCCCTTGCGGCGTGTCCCCAGGTTTCGCACTGCGTCTGTTTGGGGACACGCCGCAAGGGCGTGTCCCCGGCTCTACGCCGCCTCCACTAGCCAATCCCGGAACGCCCCCAGCGCCGGCGTAACCGCGCGCGACTTCAGCCAGGTCAGCCAGTACATCCCGGACCCGACCTCCAGGGCGAACGGCCGGACCAGCCGCCCCTGCTCGAGGTCGCGGGCGAACATCATCGACGGCGCCAGGGCCACGCCCGCGCCCTGCATCGCCGCCTCGACCATCACCCAGGAACTGTCGAACACCGGCCCGCGGATCGGCGGCGGGGTCAGGCCGGCGGCGGCGAACCAGTCGGGCCAGTCCTCGGCGCGATAGCTGCGCAGCAGCACCTCCGAGCTCAGCGCCTCGGGCGTCTTCAGCCGTTCGGCCACGGCGGGCGCGCACAGCGGCGTCATCGGGGCGGCGAACAGCGGCACGGCCTGGGTGCCGTGCCACGCACCGTCGCCGAACCGCACGGCGCAGTCCAGGCCCTCGCCGGCGATGTCGATGCGGTTGTTGTTGGTGAACAGGCGCAGGTCGACGAACGGATGGGCCTCGCGAAAGGCCGGCAGGCGCGGCAGCAGCCAGCCGACGGCGAAGGTGCCCACCACCCCGACGCTGAGCACCTCCATCACCCGCCCGCCCGCGAACCGCTCCAGCACGTCGCCCATGCGCTCGAAGCTGTCGCGCAGCACCGGCAGCAGGGCCAGGCCTTCGTCGGTCAGGGCCAGGCCGCGCGGCAGGCGCCGGAACAGGCTGGCGCCCAGCCGCTGCTCCAGTCCCTTGACCTGATGGCTGACGGCGGCCTGGGTCACGCACAGCTCGATGGCCGCCCGCGTGAACGACAGGTGCCGGGCCGAGGCCTCGAAGGCCCGCAGGGCGTTCAGGGGAAGTTGTGCGCGGCTCATCTCGACACCCAAATTTTTCTAGGGTTTGCGCCGAACTATCATCGTTTGATCGCAGGGTCACCCATCGCCCATCTTGCGCGTCATGGAGAACCCGATGATCGACAGACGCCAAGTGTTAACGGCCCTTTCCGCCCTGCCCGCGCTTTCGCTGGCCGGCCCCGCCACCTCGGCGGCGACCGCGCGCCTGACCAGCGGCATTAGCCGGAGTATGGCCGCTCTGGAGGCCCGCAGCGGCGGCCGCCTGGGCGTGGCGGTGCTCGACACCCACACCGGCAAGACCTTCGCCCACCGCGCCGACGAACGCYTCGCCCTGTGCAGCACCTTCAAGGCCCTGGTCGCGGGCTTGGTGCTCAAGCGGGTGGATCAGGGCCTGGAGCGGCTGGATCGGCGGATCGTCTATGGCAAGAGCGTGCTGGTGGCCCACTCGCCCGCCACCGAGAAGCATGTCCGCGAGGGCATGACGGTCGGAGCCCTCTGCGAGGCGACGGTCACCCTCAGCGACAACGCCGCGGCCAACGTGCTGCTCTACACCTTCGGCGGGCCGCCGGCCCTGACGACCTTCCTGCGCGGCCTGGGCGACAAGGTCACCCGCCTGGACGGCTACGAGCCCGAGCTGAACATCGTTCGTCCCGGCGAGATCCACGACACCACCTCGCCCGCCGCCATGCTGGCCACCCTGCGGACCCTGACCCTGGGCCAGACCCTGTCGCCGGCCTCGCGCCAGCAACTGATCGCCTGGCTGGTCGCCAACCAGACCGGCGACAAGCGCCTCCGGGCCGGCCTGCCCAGTGGAAAGGGGGCCGCCGGCTGGAAGGTCGGCGACAAGACCGGCAGCTGGGGCGACGACAAGATCGGGACGACCAACGACATCGCCGTGATCTGGCCGCCGGGCCGTCAGCCCCTGCTGATCACCGCCTATCTGAGCCGTTCGACCCTCGACAACGACGGCCGCAACGCGGTGATCGCCGAGGTCGCGCGCGCGGTCGCGACGGCGGGCTTCGGGTCGTAACAGGTCGAATACAACCTCAGGGGCGCGGCGATGAGCCGCGCCGCAAGCCACTGTTCTTTAAGGCCTTCAGCCTATCTCTGCTTTACGGTGCGCCCGAGCTTGAGCAAAGCAGAGCGACCCGCGAAAGCAGGGTGATGACAGAGACGACCCCCTCCGCCCCGGCCTGGCCAATCTCGACCTGGACGACTGGCGACATTCTGAAGACCGCGGCCCTCGCCGTCATCGCGGCCCTCGGCTACGCCCTGCTCGCCTATCTCTGCGTCGAATTCCCGCGCAACTACGGCCAGGTGGCGCCGATCTGGCTGTCCAACGGCTTCGGCGTGGCGTGCCTGCTGTCGTGCCGCGACCGCCACTGGCCCGCCGTTCTGCTGGGATGCCTGGTCGGCGGCCTGGCGGCGGGCGCCCAYGTCCAGGACCTGGTGACCGTCAACGTCATCCTGGTCAGCTGCAATATCGTCCAGATCTTCGTCTGCGCCTGGGGCGTGCGCCGCGTGGTCGGCGAAGAGATCGACCTGGGCCGGGCCCGCGACATGATCGCCTTCGCCCTGATCTGCGGCCTGGCCGCCCCGATCGCCACCGGCGCCCTGGCCGCCTCGATCCACACGGCGATGCGCGGCGGCGTGCTGCTGGCCAATATCGGCGTCTGGTCGCTGGGCGACATCCTGGGCCTGATGAC
>NZ_JBFTZS010000281.1:0-6265 GCF_056406675.1 Caulobacter sp. P1_B12_2
GCTTAAGTCTCCGCGCGCGCTCTAGACACTAGTTTCCGCTGGCGTCTTCGCCCCCATTTTACCGTAGTGAAGGCCTTCAAGCCCTAGCGCCGGCCTCACAGACACCACTCCGGATCCCGTATTCATGCTCGGCTTCGCCAAAAAGTTCTTCGGCTCTTCCAACGAACGCAAGGTCAAGGCGATGTCCGCCCAAGTGGCGAAGATCAACGCCCTGGAGCCGGAATACGCCGCCCTGTCCGACGAGGCCCTGAAGGCCAAGACCGAAGAGTTCAAGGCCCGCCTGGCCAAGGGCGAAACCCTCGACAGCCTGCTGCCCGAAGCCTTCGCCGTGGTCCGCGAGGCCGGCAAGCGCGTGCTGGGCATGCGCCACTTCGACGTCCAGATGGTGGGCGGCATGGTCCTGCACACCGGCGGCATCTCGGAAATGCGCACCGGCGAGGGCAAGACCCTGGTCGCCACCCTGCCCACCTATCTCAACGCGCTGGAAGGCAAGGGCGTCCACGTCATCACCGTGAACGACTACCTGGCCAAGCGCGACGCCGAGTGGATGGGCCAGATCCACAACTTCCTGGGCCTGTCGTACGGCGTGATCGTCAACGGCCTCAGCCAGGGCGAACGTCAGCGCGCCTACCGCAGCGACATCACCTACGGCACCAACAACGAATTCGGCTTCGACTACCTGCGCGACAACCTCGTCTACAGCGTCGAGGAAATGGTCCAGCGCGGCCACCACTACGTCATCGTCGACGAAGTGGACYCGATCCTGATCGACGAAGCCCGCACGCCGCTGATCATCTCGGGTCCGACCGAGGATCGCAGCGAGTTCTACAAGACCATCGACGTCCTGGTGAAGGAGCTCATCAAGGACAAGACCAACTACGATCACGACGAGAAGCAGAAGCAGGTCATCCTCACCGAGGAAGGCCAGGAGCGCATCGAAGAGATCCTGATGGCGGGCGGCCACCTGGCCGAGGACACCGCCGGCCTCTACGACGCCGCCAACATCTCGGTCGTGCACCACGTCAACCAGGCCCTGCGCGCCAACGTGCTCTACACGCTCGACAAGGACTACATCGTCAAGGACGCCGAGGTGATCCTGATCGATGAGTTCACCGGCCGCATGATGACCGGTCGCCGCCTGTCGGAAGGTCTGCACCAGGCCATCGAGGCCAAGGAAGGCGCCCAGGTTCAGCCCGAGAACCAGACCCTGGCCTCGGTGACCATCCAGAACTACTTCCGCCTCTACGGCAAGCTGGCCGGCATGACCGGCACCGCCGCCACCGAGGCCCAGGAATTCGACGACATCTACAAGATGGGCGTCAGCGAGATCCCGACCAACCGTCCGGTCCTGCGCATCGACGACGACGACGAGGTCTATCGCACCGAGCGCGAGAAGAACGACTCGATCCTGCGGCAGATCGCCCACTGCCACGCCCACGGCCAGCCGATCCTGGTCGGCACGGTGTCGATCGAGAAGTCCGAAGAGCTGTCCAAGCTGCTGTCGACCTATGACTACAAGGTCGAGATGTCGCGCGTCCGCAAGGCGGAACACGCCGGCAAGGACGACAAGGAACTGGCCAAGCTGGGCGACGACGCCTTCGACATCGTCCACCAGACCGGCAAGGGCATTCCGCACCAGGTGCTGAACGCCCGCTTCCACGAACAGGAAGCCGGCATCGTCGCCGACGCGGGCGTGCCCGGCGCGGTGACCATCGCCACCAACATGGCCGGCCGCGGCACCGACATCCAGCTGGGCGGCAACCTCGACATGCGCCTGGCCAACTGGCGCCAGCAGCAGAAGGGCCTGGGCATCACCCCGACCCACGAGGACGAGCTGGCCCAGAAGGCCGAGCTGGAAATCGAGATCTCGGCCGCCAAGGCCCGGGCCCTCGCGGCCGGCGGCCTGTTCGTGCTGGGCACCGAGCGTCACGAGAGCCGCCGCATCGACAACCAGCTGCGCGGCCGGACGGGTCGTCAGGGCGACCCGGGCCGTTCGAAGTTCTTCCTGTCGTGCGAAGACGACCTGCTGCGCATCTTCGCCGGCGAGCGCCTGGACGCGATCATGCGCACCTTCGGCGTCCAGGAAGGCGAGGCGATCACCCACAAGTGGCTGAACAACGCCATCGCCACCGCCCAGAAGCGCGTCGAACAGCGGAACTACGAGATCCGCAAGAACCTCCTGAAGTACGACGATGTCGTCAACGACCAGCGCAAGGCCGTGTTCGAGCAGCGCCAGGAGTTCATGGAGGCGACCGACCTCTCCGACATCATCCACGAGATGCGCCATGACGTGGTCGACGACTTCGTCGCCCGCTACATGCCGCCCAAGGCCTATGCCGAGCAGTGGGACATCGAGGGGCTGGACGAGCGCGTCCAGGCGATCCTGGGCCTGACCCTGCCGCTGAAGGAATGGGCCGCCGAGGAAGGCTTCGGCGACGAGGAGATGCGCGAGCGCCTGAACAAGGCCGCCGACGCCTACGCCGCCGAGCGCGAAGTGATCATCACCCCCGAGCAGATGCGCTCGGTGGAGAAGAACTTCCTGCTGCAGATGATCGATCTGCAGTGGCGCGAGCACCTGATGCATCTGGACCACCTGCGCAACGTCATCGGCCTGCGCGGCTACGGCCAGCGCGATCCGCTGAACGAGTACAAGACCGAGGCCTTCTCGCTGTTCGAGAAGCTGCTGGGCGACCTGCGGACCAACACCACCCGCTGGCTGATGACGGTCGAGATCGCCTATGCCGAACCCGAGCCGCTGCATTCGCCGGAAGGTCTGACCGAGGTTCACCTTGATCCACTGACCGGTGAGAACGCCGCCACGGCCGGCGCCCTGCCCGAGGGCCTGTCGCCCGAGCAGCGCGAAGCCCTGCCGGTCTCGGTCCTGCCGGAAGGCTGGGAATACACCGCCCGCAACGGCGCGTGCCCGTGTGGGTCGGGCAAGAAATTCAAGCACTGCCACGGGACGCTGGTTTAGAGCCTGAGCGCTCGATGATCTGGAAACGCCCGCCCTGGGAAACCGGGGCGGGCGTTTTTCTTTGGCCGTTGCTGGACGCCCCCTCCGTCGCGATGCGAAGCGGCGTGACGGAGGGGGCGTCAGCCCTCCACCAGCGCCGCGCGCAGCGCCTGGACCTGGTGGTTGAGAGCGTCGAGCTGGTCCAGGGTCATGGCCGATTTGGACACCAGGGTCTGGCCCAGGCAGTCGCACTGGTTCAGCAGGCCCCGGCCGGTCTCGGTCAGCCTGACCCGCACCTGGCGCTCGTCCACCGTGCTGCGCTGGCGGGCGACCAGGCCGGCCTGCTCCAGGCGCTTCACCAGCGGGGTGATCGTGCTGGACTCCAGCGCCAGGCGTTGGGCGATCGCCCCGACGCTGGCGTCATCGGTCTCGCCCAGCACGCTCAGCACCAGGTACTGCGGATAGGTGATGCCCATCGCGTCCAGCATCGGCTTGTAGGTGCGGGTGATCGCCATGCTGGTGGCGTAGAGGGTGAAGCAGATCTGGTCGTCCAACGGGATAGGCACGGCGATGGTCCTCGCGGGCGAAAACACCCTCCCCAGTTACATACCACGAAAAAGGATATCGCGATAAAGATTTCGCTGGACAGGTCGTCGCGGGCGCCTTAGCCATATCATTATCGCGATAACAAATATCGCGGAAACAATCCTAAGGGACATCAGATGAGCCAGTCGACCCCCCAAGCCTCGCGCCGCCACGTGATGACCACCAGCCTCGGCCTCGCCGCCGCCGCGGTCTTCGCCGCCCAGTCCGCTGAAGCCGCCCCCACGCCCGCCCAGACTTCGACCTCGAAGGCCTCCAGCGCCAAGTCGAACCCCGGCAGCGGCTTCGTCACCGTCCAGGACGGCACGCAGATCTTCTACAAGGACTGGGGCCCTCGGACCGCCCAACCGATCGTGTTCCACCACGGCTGGCCGCTGAGCAGCGACGACTGGGACGCTCAGATGATGTTCTTCGTCGGCCAGGGCTATCGCGTCATCGCCCACGACCGTCGCGGCCACGGCCGCTCCAGCCAGAGCGACACCGGCAACGAGATGGACACCTACGCCGCCGACGTCATCGCCCTGGCCCGCCATCTGGACCTGAAGAACGCCATCCACGTCGGCCACTCGACCGGCGGCGGCGAGGCGATCCACTACGCCGCTCGGGCCGACGCCGGCCGGGTCGCCAAGGTGGTGCTGATCGGGGCCGTGCCGCCGATCATGCTGAAGACGGCGGCCAATCCCGGCGGCCTGCCCAAGGAGGTGTTCGACGGTTTCCGCACCGCCCTGATCGCCAACCGCGCCCAGTTCTTCCACGATGTCGCGGCCGGTCCGTTCTACGGCTACAACCGCCCGGGCGCGAAGGTCTCGCCGGCCACCATCGAGAACTGGTGGCGCCAGGGGATGATGGGCGGCGCCAAGGCCCACTACGACTGCATCACCGCCTTCTCGGAAACCGACTTCACCGACGACCTGAAGACCGTCGACGTGCCCGTGCTGCTGATGCATGGCGAGGACGACCAGATCGTGCCGATCGCCGACAGCGCCCTGCTGGGCATCAAGCTGCTGAAGAAGGGCACGCTGAAGACCTATCCGGGCCTGCCGCACGGCATGGCCACCACGCATGCCGAGATCATCAACAAGGACCTGCTGGCCTTCCTCAAGGCCTAGGGTTCCGTAGAACGAGAAACGCCCGCCCCGGGTGACCGGGGCGGGCGTTTTGCTTTGTCGATCTAGGATCGCTCGACCTTAGTCGATCGGGTTCCAGCGTTCCGACGGGGCGGCCGCGCGCTTGGGGCCGCGGAAGTCGCCGCCGGCCGAGCGGGCCTGGCCCTGGGCTTGCGCCTGGCCGGCGCCCTGACCGCCGCCGTTGCGGCCGCGGTTCGGCTGGCCGCTGGGCTTGCCGCCCTGGCCTTGGCCATTGCCGCCGCCCTTGGCCGGACGGTTGCGCTGGCGGCGCAGTTCCGACGGGACGTTGTTGCGCGGGTCGGCGCGGCGCGGATCGACGTACTTCTCCGGCGGAGCCAGCTTGTCGGCCACGGCCGCGGCGGCCGCCAGGTTCTTGTCGTTGCGACGGTCGAAGGTCGGGATCGTCTGGCGGGTGGCCTTCTGGATGTCCTTCAGCAGCGGACGCTCGTCATCGGCGCAGAAGCTGATGGCGATGCCTTCCTTGCCCTTGCGGGCGGTCCGGCCGATGCGGTGGACATAGGACTCCGGCACGTTGGGCAGCTCGTAGTTGAACACATGGCTGACGTCGTTCACGTCGATGCCGCGGGCGGCGATGTCCGTGGCGATCAGCGCCTTGACCTGGCCGGCCTTGAAGGCGGCCAGGGCGCGCTCGCGCTGGCCCTGGGTCTTGTCGCCGTGGATGGCCGCGGCCTCGATGCCGCTAGCGACCAGATACTTGGCCACCCGGTCGGCGCCGCGCTTGGTGCGGGTGAAGACGATCGAACGCTCGACGCTCTTGTCGGCCAGCAGTTCGGCCAGCAGCGGACGCTTGCGCTGGGCTTCGATGTAGATCAGCGACTGGTCGATGCGCTCGACCGTGGTGGCCGAGGGGGYGATCGCCACCTGGGCCGGGTTCTTCAGCAGCTCGCCGGCCAGCTTGCCGATTTCGCTGGGCATGGTGGCCGAGAAGAACAGGTTCTGGCGTTCCTTGGGCAGTTGCGAGGCGATCTTGCGGATCGGCACCACGAAGCCCAGGTCCAGCATCTGGTCGGCTTCGTCGAGGACGAAGATCTCGACGCCGTTCAGGTGAGCGGACTTTTCGCCCAGGTGGTCCATCAGGCGGCCCGGGGTGGCCACGACCACGTCGACGCCGGCCGCCAGGGCCTTCATCTGCGGGCCGTACTTCACGCCGCCGAAGATGGTGGCGACGGTCAGGCCCATGTGCTTGCCGTAGTCGCGGAAGCTTTCGGCGATTTGCGTCGCCAGTTCGCGGGTCGGGGAGAGGACCAGGCAGCGGAAGCCGCGGCGCGGGGCCGGCTTCTTGTCTTCGGCCAGGCGGTGCAGGATCGGCAGGGCGAAGGCGGCGGTCTTGCCGGTGCCGGTCTGGGCGATGCCCAGCAGGTCGCGGCCCGACATCACCAGCGGGATGGCTTGCGCCTGGATCGGGGTGGGCGTGGTGTAGCCCTTGTCGGTCAGCGCCTTCAGCAGCGGTTTGGCGAGGGCGAGATCGGTGAATTGAGTCAAGTCAGATGCTTTCGTCAGCCACGCGGCGGCGCATGCGGTCCTCGCACGGCTCGCCTGGCGGCGGGTCGGTGGGGAGCGC
>NZ_JBFTZS010000282.1:0-6259 GCF_056406675.1 Caulobacter sp. P1_B12_2
GCGGCACGACGATCGGCGCGGGGGCCGTCGGCGGCGTCTGAGCGGCCGGCGGCTGCGGCGGCGCATTCTGCAGCGCCCAGGCGCCGCCGCCGACGAGCGAACCCGTCAGGGCCAGCATCGCCACGACTGTCGATGGCCGCCGGGTCTTCATTCTATTCGGGCGACCAAGGCTTGTAGTCGCTGGCGGCGACCGCGCGCTCGCCGCCGCGGGCCAGAGAACCCTTGGGACGCCAAGCGTAGATGGTGCCCGTCAGGTTGGGATGGTGGTCCTTTTCCCAGGCGCGACGCGGCAACGGCGCCGTGGTCGGCGGCTCGTCGAACGTATAGTGCAGCCAGCCGCTCCACTCGGGCGGCACCTTGGAGGCCTCGGCGTAGCCGTCGTAGATCACCCAGCGACGCTTGCGGTCATCATAGCTGTCGCTGTTGTCGCGCGCCTCGAAGTAGCGGTTGCCGTAGTCGTCCTGGCCAATGAACACGCCACGACGGCTAATGTGGAAGCGCTGACCAATGGTCGCGCCGTTCCACCACGTGAAGATCGCTTTCAGCACCGCGTCAGCACCAATCTCGCAAAGGTCCCAGAAACCGAGGGGTGTTCCGGGAGGGTTTCGGGCAACGCCAAGGCGTTGCGAAGCGGCCGGACTATAGGTCGGCGGCCCCTCAGCGTCCAGCATCCGCCGCGCCGTCGCCACATCAACATCTTGTGGATCAAGGGGGTGCGGCGCCCCACATCTATTGAAGGGCGGTGTTCGGCGATCTAGGATGGCTAATTCTTGGCGCACCCTGGCGCCCAGGCCGCGGAATCGCCCATGCGCATCCAGTCCCGACACCCCGCCTCCGCCCCCAACATCGCGCTGCGCGAGATCGAACGCGCGGACGCCGTCATCGAGGTGCTGGCGCCCGAGGGCTGGACCGACGTTCGGGTCGAGGCCTGGCTGGACTGGGCCGTCGAGGATCAGAACGACAAGGCGTTAGACGTCGAGCTCGCGCTGGGCGGCGGTCCCGCCCGCTATGCCGATCGTCTTTCCAAGGCTGGTCTGTCGGACGGCCTGTTCGGCGACGCCGCCGACGCTGACGCCTTCCGCGACGCCCTGCTGGCCACCATGCTGACCGGCGTCGCCTCGCCCGCCGGAACACCGGCGGCGGCTCAGCGCCTGCCGGATATCGGCGAGATCGAATTCAAGCGCGTCGCAGACGGTCATCTGGCCCGCTGGCGCTCGGCGCGCCTGGCCGTCAAGGCCGCCGCTCGGCTCGACGCCGCTCTGGCCCAGGTCGGCGACGCCGTTCAACGCTGCCATGGCGACGCCAAGGCCTGCGCCGATCCGTCCAAGAACAGCGCGCTGGGCCGAGCCGCGCGCCGGGCCCGGGAGCTGGGCGCTGACGATCGCATGATCCTGGACGCGATCGCCCTGGCCGGCGCACCGCGCACCGGCTTGATCGAGCCAGACGCGAAGGCCCTGGCCCCGCTGGTCGCCTCGGCCTCCCGCCAAGGCGTGGCCGCCGTCGACGAGGCCGCCAGCTTCGCCGCCCAGGTCGGCTGGGAGACCAGCGCTCTGATCCTGGCCCTGTCTCCCGAGGACGCCGAGGCTCTGTCCAGAGGCGCGCCGGTCCGCGCCGCCATCGACGTCACCGCTTTCCAGCATGACGAAACCTTCGATTCCGCCGGCTTCAACCAAGTGGTCGGCTTGTGGGCCACGGCGCTGGAGATCGAACGCGGCGACCGGCCGGCCGAGATCGGCCTGGCCGGCATCGGCGACTGGCTGTTGATCCAGGGGCTCTCGGCCGCCGGCGACGCCGGACGTGACGCCGCCTCGGCCCTGTGGGCCCTGACGGTCGGCGCGGCGCTCAGCGCCAGCGCAGAGACCGCCGCGGTGCTCGGCGCCGATCCCRCCTTCGCCCAAGAGCGCCAGACCGTGTTGCGCGGCCTGGCCGAGCGCCGCGTGCGCGCCGCCGCCCTGCGCTCGCCGCTGGCCTCGGAAGCCGCCGCCGCCCTGGCGGTCGCCCATGGCCTGGCCCGCAAGCATGGCCTGCGCTCTTCGCGCCTGGTCGCAGCCTTCGCCGATCCCGAGGCCGCCCTGCGCCTGGGCGGCAAGGCTCTGGGACATGCTTCCGCCGCCGCGCCGGTCTCGACCGCCCAGACCGCCGACGGCCTGCTGGTTCCGACCTTCAGCGCCGCGGCCCACCTTTGCCTGACCGAGGCCGGAGCCGACTTCGACGCCGCCCGCCGCCACGCCATGGGCCATGGCTCGCTGGCCGAGGCTCCGGCGATCGATCACATGGTCCTGCAGGCCCGCGGCTTCACCGCCCACGAGATCGAACAGGCCGAAGACGCCCTGCGTCACGCCGACGGCCTGCGGGCCGCGTTCGCGCCCGCCGTGGTCGGGGCCGGGTTCCTCAGCGACGTTCTGGGTGTTCCCGCCGAGGCGCTGGCCAATCCTCATTTCGACACCCTGGCCTTCGCCGGCTTCTCAGAGATCGAGATCGAAACGGCCGAGCGCCACGCCCTCGGCGCGCGCCGGTTGTCGGACTGCGAAGCCCTGGAGGGTGAGCTGCGCGCGCTGTTCGCGGCCATCGAGGCGCCGGTCCTGGCCGACCGCCTGGCGATGATCGCCGCTGTCGAGATCTTCACCTGCCTGGCGGTTCCGGCGGTGCTGGACGTGCCGTTCGACGCCCGCCCCGCCGACGCGGCTCGCCTTCAAGCCGCCGCCGCGCGCGCCGATGTCCGGGCGCTGCGGCTGAACCGCGCCGCGCCGCCCCCGGGCTTCGCGCTTTCCCTGCCCGAGGCCGAAGTCGATGCGCCCAAGCCGGTGCGCGCGGAGGCCGCCCTCGCCGAGGCGCCGCCCGTTCCCGTCAAGGAACGGATTGTCGAGCGCGTGGTCGAACGGATCGTCGAACGCGGCGCCCGCGCCCGCCGCAAGCTGCCCGACCGTCGCAAGGGCTATATCCAGAAGGCCGCGGTCGGCGGTCACAAGGTCTATCTGCACACCGGCGAATACGAGGACGGCGAGGTCGGCGAGATCTTCATCGACATGCACAAGGAAGGCGCCGCCTTCCGCAGCCTGATGAACAATTTCGCCATCGCCATCTCGATCGGCCTGCAATACGGCGTGCCGCTGGATGAATTCGTCGACGCCTACGTCTTCACGAAGTTCGAACCGGCCGGGCCGGTGACGGGCAACGACTCCATCCGCTCGGCGACCTCGATCCTCGACTATATCTTCCGCGAGCTGGGCGTGTCGTACCTGGGCCGCGACGACCTGGCCAACGCCGATCCGGGCGAGTTCAACGCCGACGGCCTGGGCCGGGGCGAAGGCGTCGAGGACGGCGCGGCCGAGGCCGAGCCCCTGCCCGCCAGCAAGTTCATCTCCAAGGGCTTCTCGCGCGGCGCGGCGCCGGACAATCTGGTCTTCTTGCCGTTCGGCGGCCGGCGTGACCAGGAGCCCCGTCCAGCGGGCCCTCTTCAAGCAGGCAAGGGCGGCGATGTCTGCCCGGCCTGCGGCGACCTAGCCCTCAGCCGCAAGGGCGGTCTGGTGGTCTGCGACAGCTGCGGAACCCAGGCCGGCGACGGATCCCGGGGCGAGAGCGACGCCGGCTAGACGACGGGCCGAATGTTTGCCTGGCCTTAAGCTTGCGGGGTCATGCTTAATCGCCGTTCCCGCCGAAAGACCCGTGTCAGAATGAAACCGCTGCTCCCGATCCTCGCCGCCGCCGGTCTGCTGATCGCCGCCGCGCCCGCGTCGGCCCAGAACGCCGGCCAGATCGCCAAGGTCCGGGCCGGCGCCAATTGCCCAGGCTGCAACCTGTTTCAGGCCGATCTGTCGGGCAAGGTGCTTAAAGGCCGGAACCTCGCCGGGGCCCGTCTGCGCCAAGCCGACCTCAGTCTGGCCGAGATGAACCGCACCAGCTTCGCCGGCGGCGACCTGCGCGACGTCAACTTCTATGGCGGCGTGTTCGGCGGCTCCAGCTTCGCCGGGGCCAATCTGACCAACGCCAGCCTGGTCGGCGCCTATCTGGAGGGGGCCAATTTCCGACGCGCGACCCTGGCAGGAGCCAACCTTTCCGGGGCCGAGATGGACCGGGCCGTCGGCCTGACCCAGGCCCAGCTGAACCGGGCCTGCGGCGATCCGTCCACCCGCTTGCCACGCGGTCTTTCCGTGCCCGCTTGCCGTTAAACTTCCGTCATTACCGCGATTTAAGTGGCGCTTCGGGGCCGTCGGTCCCAAATCGTAACCTACACGGTCGCTTATCTTGACCGGTCTGGAGGTTTTGATGACCCGCTTGCGGATCACGCTCGCCGCTCTGTCGCTCGCCTTATCGGCCATGGCCCAACAGGCCCATGCCGGCGCCGGCGAGAGCAAGGACGTGGCCAAGATGATCTCGCTGGGCGGCGCCTGTGTGAGCTGCGAGCTGTCGGGCCGCAAGCTGACCGGGGCCCGCTTCACCGGCGCCAACTACGCCAAGGCCAATCTGATCGGGGCCGACCTGCGCGGCGCCAGCTTCTTCGGCTCCAACTTCGCCGGCGCGGATCTGTCGCGCGCCGATCTGCGCGGCGCCGAGATGCGCGGCGCCAATTTCGTCCACGCCATCTTCACCGACGCCAAGCTGTCGGGCATCGAGAGCAGCGGGGCCAACTTCGTCGGCGCCGACTTGGCCCGGGTCGACCTGTCCAGCAGCGAGCTACACGGCGCCAGCTTCCAGGGCGCCAACCTCGAGAAGGCCAACCTGTCGAGCAGCGAGCTGATCGGCGCCAACATGCAGGGCGTCAACGCCAGGGGCGCCAACTTCAGCTCGGCCGAGCTGAACGCCAGCAACATGTCGGGCGGCAATTTCGAGCGGGCCAGCTTCCGCGACGCCGAGTTCACGGGTTCGATCCTGCGCGGCGCGATCTTCAACGGCGCGGACTTCCGCGGGGCCGACCTGTCTGGCGCCAGCCTGAACGGGGCCGACCTGTCCAACGCCCGAGGCCTGACCCAGGATCAGCTCGACGAGGCCTGCGGCGACGGCGCCACCCGGGCGCCGAGCGGGCTGAGCGTCCGCAACTGCTCGGGCGACCGGCGCAGCTATCGGGTCAGCAACGACTTCCAGCGCGCCCAGGCCGAGGCCGCCCGAGCCCAGGTGGAGGCGCACCGCGCCGAGATCGAGGCCGCCGCCCGGATGTCCATTCCCAAGCCGCCGAAGCCGCCCAAGCCTCCGAAGGAGCCGAAGTACTAGGCTCGGCGAGCCCTGGAAGATCAAAAGGCCCCGGTTCGCACCGGGGCCTTTTTTCTGGGTCGCTACACCTTGATCGCCCTAAACCTTGATCGGCGGGGCGGAGCGGATGTGCAGTTCCTTGTACTGGCGGTCCTGGGCCTCGGCCGGGGCGTTCATCAGGAGGTCCTGGCCCTGCTGGTTCAGCGGGAAGGCGATGACCTCGCGGATGGCCACCTGCTCGGCCAGCAGCATGACGATCCGGTCGATGCCGGGCGCCAGGCCGCCGTGGGGCGGGGCCCCGAAGCGGAAGGCGTTCAGCATGCCGCCGAACTGCTCCTCGACCACTTCCGCGCCATAGCCGGCGGTCTCGAAGGCCTTGAGCATGATCTCCGGCTTGTGGTTCCGGATCGCGCCCRAGCACAGCTCGTAGCCGTTGCAGACGATGTCGTACTGGTAGGCGCGGATGGTCAGCGGGTCCTGGGTCTCCAGGGCCTCCAGACCGCCCTGCGGCATCGAGAACGGGTTGTGCGAGAAGTCGACCTTCTTCTCCTCCTCGTTCCATTCGAACATCGGGAAGTCGACGATCCAGCAGAACTTGAACTGCTCCTCGTCGACCAGCTTCAGCTCGGTCCCGACCCGGGTGCGGGCGAGACCCGCGAACTTGGCGAACACGGCCGGATCGCCGGCCACGAAGAACGCAGCGTCGCCCTTGCCCAGACCCAGCGCTTCCATCAGGGCCTGGGTCGGCTCGCCCAGGTTCTTGGCGATCGGGCCGCCCCAGGCGCCCAGGTCTTCGCTCCAGAACACGTAGCCCAGGCCCGGCTGGCCCTCGCCCTGCGCCCAGCTGTTCATGCGGTCGCAGAAGGCGCGGCTGCCGCCGGTCGGGGCCGGGATGGCCCAGATGGCGTTCTTGGCGTCCGCGCCCAGGATCTTGGCGAACAGGCCAAAGCCGCCGTCACGGAAGTGCTCGGAGACGTCGGCCATCTTGATCGGGTTGCGGGTGTCGGGCTTGTCGCTGCCGTACCACTTCATCGACTGGGCGTAGGTCAGGCGCTCGAAGCCCTTGTGCTCC
>NZ_JBFTZS010000283.1:0-6255 GCF_056406675.1 Caulobacter sp. P1_B12_2
CCTACCGGCTGGAGCAGTCGATTTGGTTGTCCGCCCGCGTCGACCAACGGCGCGGGCGTTTGCCCTGAACGGTAGCCAGCTACCGAAGCCCTCAATCGACATGCACGCGACCGATTATGACGCATGGCAACCGGAGAATGCCGGTGGATGAGATTTCTCACGGTGGCGGGATTGGAAGCCCAGCGATGCGAGCTCGAGCCAATTAAGCAGCAAGACGAAAAATGTTCTGTATCGAACGATACATCTTGTATCGCTCGATACAATCCGCCATAATGACTCGTCGATGGAGCGCTGAGGGGCTTCAGCGAAGGGGCACGTTTTTTGGCGCCCTCAATATCTGGAGAAGCAAGTATGGCTGCGAAGCCTCCTAAAGAAGTTACCATCACAGTTAATCAAGACGATCACGTCGTGGCAAAGGAAAAGATCTCCTACGACGAAGTCGTTGCACTTTACCTTAAGGATGGCGGCGAAACCGCTCCCGAGTACCTCGTGAAATATTCGCGCGGAGCGTCGGGTAATGTCAGCGGAACCCTGTCGCCCGGTGGCGAAGTAATGGTCAAGGAAGGGATGCGCTTTCGTGTTAGTGGAACTGGCGAGTCATAATCCGTTCGTCGCGGATCTGGAGGCCGACGGCTATAGCCTTGACTTTCTTGGTGGGCATTTCGTGGTTTACGGCCTTCCGTACCTCAATGCTGAGGGGGCGCTTGCCTATGGAGACTGGGTAAGCCCGGTCGATCTCAACGGCTACGTCCTCGACCCGCCGGGCGATCACCAGGCTTGGTTTCGTGGAAGTCGCCCGCACAACCAATTGGGCCGCCCGGTCGGCCTTGGAGGCGGTAGCGAGACAAAGACGGTCGAGGAGAATTTCGTCACCACTGAGCGGTTCTCGTTCAAGCTGCGCGAGAATGGTGAACTGCGCCCCTACCGCAGCTTTGAAGAAAAGGTGCGCACTTACATCGACGCGATTACGGGGCCAGCCATGGCCGCGCACCCTGACGCGACACCCCTCAAGGCCATTGCGGCTGGGGCTGCGGCTCAGGGCACTCCGCTGAAGTTT
Source organism: Caulobacter sp. P1_B12_2 (assembly GCF_056406675.1). Taxonomy (NCBI): domain Bacteria; kingdom Pseudomonadati; phylum Pseudomonadota; class Alphaproteobacteria; order Caulobacterales; family Caulobacteraceae; genus Caulobacter; species Caulobacter sp. P1_B12_2. Next base: position 1,058 of record NZ_JBFTZS010000283.1, read on the forward strand.
CCGGATACGCTCTCAGCTCGCTACAACATGAATGACGCCTCCATGCTTCTCAGGGGCAAGCGGGTAGCGATTATCGGTTTAGGAGGGACCGGGTCGTATATTCTCGACTTCCTTGCGCGGACCCACCTCGCGGAAATAGCGCTGTTCGACGACGACAAAATTCACGTCCACACGATCTTTCGGATCCCAGGCTTTATTCCAAATGCGATCGGAGCAACCAAGGTTGAGGCGCTCGCCGCGCACTACAGTCAGTGGCACGGCTCGATCACGGCCTTCGCCGAGCGGATCACCGAAGCGAACATCAGCCAACTCGGCAAGTTCGAGTTTGTTTTTRTCTCGGTCGATAGCGGTCCGGCCCGGATCTTGATCACCGATTGGCTGAGCTCGAATGGCGTACCGTTCATAGATTGCGGGATGGGCCTGACTCGGGTTGCTGGAGGCCTCAACGGTGTTGTTCGGATCACCGGTGTTGATCGCGCCGCATTTGATCAGACAGCGCGAACCGTCCATCTGCCAGGAGGCGACGCCGCGGCCGATGAATATCGTCGGCAAGCACAGATCGCGGAACTCAATGCGCTTAACGCGACCCTTGCGGTTATTCGCTTCAAACAGCACTTCGGGCTCTATGACCGCGAGGACAATGCAGCATCCTACATCTTTGAGACGACATCGTTCGAACTTGAAAGATTGGCGGCACGCACGTGAGATTCCGTTATCTGGCGGTTGATCGCATCCCTTCGCCTATGGAACCTGGCGTGGTGTACCACTCCGCCGACTTCGAGCTCGCGGGCTTGCTTTGCGCGTGTGGCTGCGGACGCCGCGTCACGTTGTTAGTTCCCGATGGCCATCGTGTTTTCGAAGAAGGTGGCAACGCAACGATTGTCCCCTCAGTCGGCATACTCGACGGTTGTCATTCGCATTTTATTGTGACGGCTGGCGAAGTTGACTGGCTGCCTCCGTTCACGGCGAGACAAGCACAACACGTGATACAGACACAAATCGCTCGCCACGCAGCGCGCGACACGAGACCAACCTGGGCGGCGCGCGTGCTGTCTTGGCTGTTGGGTCTTTGGAAGACGCTCTTCTGAAGCTAGCTTTCCAACTAGCACACTAGCTCGCAAGGCCCGCGCGGATGAAGACCCGCGCGGGCAACCTGCGCGTCGCAATCCGTGGCGGATCGCGACCATCCGACCGCCGCCGCTTCCATCATTCGACACACTCGCGCCAGCATTTCGGAACCCGCCCGACCTTGAAGATTTTTTCATTAGGCTCTGGTAGCTTTTTCTGCAGAGTGGTTTCATAGAAGCCGCCACGAATTCGCAGCGAGGAGAGAATCCATCATGACTTACGACCCTCCGATCGATGATCTCGATTGAATATGCTTCATCGCTGAGAAGCCAAAAGGCCCGGGTTCCCCCGGGCCTTTTGCTTTTTGAACCTATTGCGCGTTGGAGCCTTTGAAGCTGTCACGCGTCGGAGGTCGCACCTCCGCACCTCGCGTGAAGACGTCATTCATCTCATCGAGATCCTCAGCCATCCCCTTTGCATCAACACTCAAGTATCGCCAGGCACTAAAAACCGGCGACGTCACGCGTGATGCCGAGCGCTGCGCCTCTCGCAGATCATCGATCGCCTCGCGACGTCGTTCGAGCACATAATTGCAAAGAGAGAAGCACTGCAATCCGTTGACGTCGCTGTTATCGCCAGTGCGCGATCGGATCGCCAAGACCTGGGCAAACAGATCGGCCGGCGGCACTCCCGCCAGAGCCCACTCGCAGACTCCATAATTGAACAAGTCGGCCATGCTATTTCGCGCAGACAGAGCCTGGCGCTCCGAAGCAATTTCGTCCCTAGCCATTTCGAATTGGCCATCGGCGATAAGCGCAAGAGCTAGGACGGTCGAACCCTCCAGCCTAGTACCAGAAAGGTGCACCGAGCGGCGCGCCAACGCGACCATCTCGGGTGCCACTTCGCGATCGACCAACAGGTCCTGAATGATTCGACCGCGTCCATGGGCCGCCATCTTTGGGTTTGTTGCAGCCTTCAGGAGGATGTTGCGTGCGCGATCTGGAGCAAGTCGCCGCAACAATCCACTCGCCGGTACAACCTCCAGCGTACTCGGACTCTCAGAAAGAAGAAGCCGTTCGAGGTCCATGACCGCGCCCCCGACGTCGTCGAGCGACGCTCGCGCCCTTGCACGACGCAACAGCGGCAGCGAAACGTCATCCCCCGACACAGCGATAATTACGTCGAGAGCTGTGCGCTCGTCCTCCGGACGCGTCATCGTCGCCGCAAGCAAGGCAAGGTGCCAGTTCACATCAAGGTCTTGCGGGAACCGCGCCGCGATCGCCGCTGCGTCACCGCGGATTTGATCAACCGTAGCCTCATCGGGACCTCGGTCGCTCCCCGTCAGCACGACCTGATAGTCCTCGCGCATACGCGCAAGCGCTATAATTGCGCCGTCACGATCCTCAAGATTGTGACCAATGATCGCGTCGTGAAGCATCCGATACTCGCCCGAAAGCCGGGCAGTTGGATTGCTCTCAACGTAGACCGGCTGCGAAAGCAGCTCCAAGGCGCCGTTGTGAAAAATCGCCGACGCATCACGCTTATAGCCCAGCGCAACGCGAGCTTTTTCGAGCGTGTCCCTAAGACTCCGCTCTTGGTCCCCGCCATCAGGCAAGTTCGAAGGACAGAAGTGGAGACGAACGCGCTTACGTCGAACTGGCGCACTCTCTGCACGAATGGAGTCGAGAATCGGCCTCAGCCCTTCGATGTTCTGCGCATTAGGCATGTACTGAACAACGACGGCGTCGGGTAGCTGGCGGGTACAGATGCCACCAATATCGGTGTGGCCTGTGCGACTGTCGATTAAGACATAGTCGAAACCCTGACCGTCATATTGGGCCCACTGTTGCCGCAGATCCTCGAAGAGCAAAAACCCTTCGTGATCGCGGTAGAGTTCTTGCCAATTAATTGCACTGTAATTTATCGCATAACCGGGATGCTTATGCCGACCTGCAGGCATCAACCAGATCGGATTTTTTTCAGTTTTACATTCAATGATATATTCAATCACGTCAGGCGCAGCAGCATCATCAAGGTAAGTCTGAACGAACTCTACCAACCCTGGATGATCGCCCGCACAACGGAATGGGCCGTAGCTTGATAGACCTGGTGCCTCAAGGTCGAAATCCACCACGAGCACCCGCTTACCCATGTCGGCCAGCAAATGGGCGATATTGACCAGCGCCATCGTGCGCCCAACGCCGCCTTTGTAGGAGTAGAAAGTTACGACATACATCAGGCGGCCATGTTTCTAATCAGCTCAAAACCTCGAACTTACGTCAGTGCGGAACTGATATCTCGACACCTCGGCGGCGACTTCGAGGTCATTCGCTAGGTCGCGGACAAGCTTGTCATAGACTGCCGACTGCAACTGCTGACCGGTCTCCCAGCGCGCCAGAGTCACACGCCCAACCCCGAGCCGGCGTGCGAATCCATCCTGGGTTAGCTTCGCCCTCATGCGGATCTCAACGATCTCGCGCGGCGTCAATCGACCGAGATGACGACAGATCGCTTCTCGCTCCGCGGCCTCGGCACCCTCGGCCGAATATTGCTCCCCGCACGCGTCACAAACCCACATCGGAATATCCGCGTGCAACATGACGCCTGCACCTCGTTCGCCGTACTCAAACTCAATGCGCTCGGTCACCAAACGGGCATGATCTTGACCGCAAGCCTCGCACACCCGGCCCACGGCGATGCTCATTCCGTTGCCACTCATCTTTGCCTGCTCTTTTCGTCGCTAATGTGAAAACTGCGTCCTGCTACTAGGTTCCCGAGGAACATCAGCTTGATATAGATCCTTTGGCCGCCAACGCCTTCACCGAACAAGACGTAACCCTTCTTCCCGGCCGGTTGGTCGAGAGTCATCTCTTCAACCTCGACGCCTTGAGTGAGAAGCGCGCAAATTAGCGCCCACGCACTGGCGGTGTCGTAGTAGTCATCGGAACCTGGAATGCGTACCGTCGAAGGCTCCCACCGGTGGGGGCGCGAAATTGTCCTGGTGCGCGCAGACCCGCAACGCAGCCGGAGTTGGCGACACGATTCCGGATTGGCAAGCCATGGCTTGTCCTCGAGTGGGGGCTCATCGCTCATACTAACACTTGTATCGAACGACACAACACCCCGCAACACCCGACACCCGCCACCCACGTCGCAGCGACGATCCCTGTCGGACCGATAACTCCTGTGCGCATTCCAGAACGGCCATCCGAACCATCGGCCGGACCTTCTCAGATTGGAGGAGAGTCAGTTCCGTTGGTCCGCGCGCCCACCTAGACTGCCTCCCACGTGCGCCCCTTCCCAACGTCAGCGAAAAGTCAGGTTCGGGCTCGCCCCGGCGGCGTTACGGGCCCCGCCCGATAGCAGACCTTCCCAACGTCAGCGATGAGTCAGGTGCGGTCATAGCGAGCAACTCGACCATTATTGCCAAAATTGAGCCGTCCTGGGCTCGACACAGTCAAGGCTTCCTGTCCGACGACATCCAAAAGGAGAGAGGAAGGGATGAGTGGAGCGCAATTGCGCACCGAAAGGGTTCCACTCATGAAAATTACCTCCTTCTGGTCTCCGCCGTCCAGCGACTGGCGTCTGCCCGCTGAACTCGTTGAACTGATCTATGCTGAGATCTTCCAGCCCATCACCGCAGAACACCGCGGGAAGTTCTTCCACAACATCCTGCAGCGAAGAATCCAAGCCCTGGGAACCTCGCTCTCTTACGAAGCGCGCATCGAGGTCCCGACGCCCTATCTGGATCAAAATCGGTCCGGGCGGGTCGACGTTGTCTGGAACGCGCCACCGGGCGGGCGTTCGATCGCGTTCGAGATCGACAGCTGGTGGCGAAAGAAGTCTCTCAAGAAGCTGATCCACATGTCGGCGACCCACCAGCCGGTTTCGATCTACTACGGCAAAGCCATGGTTCCGACGCCGGCGCCGGACTCGGAATTGCGCAAAATCCATGTCGTGAGGGCCGATCCCAATCGTATCGGCGAATTCGCCAAGACTGGTCGCTGTTGAGCGCTCGCATGGCGATGCGGAGAATATGCCGATTATTCTCCGCACAATTTGCGGAGAATAGCCTCGTGTCCGCGATCTCGGTGGCGGCGCGGGCTACAGCCCGCGAGGGCGTGTAATTC
>NZ_JBFTZS010000284.1:0-14635 GCF_056406675.1 Caulobacter sp. P1_B12_2
TGTCGCTGGTGGTCACCGTCCAGGACGTGCTGGGCCTCTATCGCGACAAGCAGGTGATCGACACGCCGGCCCTGAAGAGCCTGGTCGTCCGCGACGTCGATGCGCGCATGCTGCGGGTGGGCCTGGCCTGGACCTTCGGGACCGGCAAGGGCCGCAAGGATCCCGGTTTCGACTTCCAGGGCCCCGGCGGACCGCCGCAGTAGGAGGCGGTCCACCGACCCGACCGCCTAGAACGTCTTGCGCAGCCGCAGCGTCACGAAGGTGCGCGGATTGATGTCGCGCTCTTCGGTGAACTTCACCGGGCGAGGGTTCGTGCGGCTGGAATAGACCTCGCGGCGGATGACGAAGTCGTCCCAGATGTTCAGTTGGGCGCGCAGGGCCAGGGTCGGGGTCGGCTTGTACTCGACGAAGCTCTCGACATAGCCCGCCCCGCGCCAGCCGCTGGTCTGGTCCGGATCATAGGTGCCCAGGCCCAGCAGCGGCAGCCAGTTGACGCCCCACTGGGTCTTCCAAGCGGTGATGTCCTGCTGGAAACCGATATTGGCCTGGGTGGGCCGCACGTCCGAGATCGGTCGGTCCTTGTGGGTGGTCGGATCGGTGACGTGGGTCTCGTTCCAGTCGTTCTTGAAGGTGAACCGGCCGCCCTTGATCCCCCACTTGTCGGTGGGCACCACGATGTTGACCGACAACCGGTCCAGCGTGCCGTTGCCGATGTTGCCCGTGGCCGACAGGCCGCCGTCCAGCGGCAGGCGGTCGATCACGTCGATGATCTCGTCGTGGCGATAGCCGACCGAGATGATGCCCTCGCCCCAGAACCGGCGCTCGAAGGTGACTTCCGAGATCCAGCGCTGCTCGGGTTTCAGATCGACATTGCCGCCGTACACGTTGCCGTCGTCGAGATCCGACGAGGCGGCGAAGTCGCCGAAGTCCAGCTGGCCCAGCTCGCGTTCGAAGCGGAACCGCACCTGGTGGTTGGCCTTGGGCGTCCAGGTCGCCTGGAAGCGGGGCTTGGCGTAGAAGAAGCTCTCCTCGGCCGAGGCGTCGCCGGTCTGCTTGATCGTCGAGGTCTCCAGCCGCAGGCCGCCCTCCAGGGTGATGCGCGGGTTCACCCGCCAGGTGCCCTTGGCGAAGGCCTCGCCGCGCAGCTCCTCGACCTTGACCGAGGCGCTGGGCAGGTCGATCGCCACGCCGCCTTCGCTATAGGCCTGGTGGGTGTCCAGCATGTTGTAGGCCAGCTCGCCGCCGGCCTCGAGGGTCAGGGCCGCGCTGCGTTCGTGGCGCACCAGGGCGCGGATGATCGATTCCGACGAATCGCCGTTGGCGGTGAAGCGCTGGGCGGGGAGGACGACGCCCTTCTCGGTCTCGTCGCCGGTCGCGACCTCGTCGAACTTTTCGAACTGGTGGATCAGCCGGGTCTCCAGCGTCCACTTGGGCTTCAGCGGCCGGATATAGGTCAGGCCCAGTTCGCCCGACTTGGTGTCCTCGGCATAGGCGCTGCGCGAGCGGTCCGGGCCGCCCGTCACCCCGATGGTCTGCCATTCCTGCCAGTCGTGGATGCCGTACTGGGCTGTGGCCTCCAGCTTGCCGCCGGCCGCGGGGGCCGAATAGTTCAGGCGGATCGAGTCGCCGCCGCCCCAGCCGTCGTTGGCGAAGGGCAGGTCGGACAGCAGCGCGCCGGCCCCGTCGCGGACGATGCTGCGGCCCGTGCCGTTGGAGTCGCTGGTGCTGGTGCCGTCGCTGAGCAGTACGCTCCAGCTGCGCTCGCCGCTCTTGGCCGTGAACTGGTAGCTGCCGCCCCAGACGTYGTGGCCGCCGTCGAACAGGCTGGCGTTCCAGGTGACGATCGACTGGCGGCTGGCGGCCGTCTTCAGGATCACGTTCACCACCACCGAATAGCCCTGCATGTCGATGCCGGGCGCGCCGCCGCGGATCAGCTCGATGCGGTCGACCTGGCCGGCGGGGGTGCGCTCCAGCACGTCGGTGCCGGCGTCGTTCTTCGAGGCGGGGCGGTTGTTGTTGATCAGGATGTTGCCGACCGAACCCTCGAAGCCGCGCGTCCCGGCCCCGTCGTCGGGCGAGAAGCCCGGCACGCGCTCGACCATGTCCAGAGCGGTGTTGGGGCGCTGGGCGGCGAAGAAGTCGGGGGTGAAGACCAGCACGCCCTTCTGGGCGGCGTCGTCCAGGGGAGCCTGGCTGGTGGGGCCGGTCGGGATCGGCGCCTGGGCGGCCTGCGGCGCATCGGCGGCGTGAGCCGAGCCGGCGGCGGCGATCGAAAGCGCGGCGGCGGTCGCCAGCAGCATGGTCTTGGTCATCGTGTCATCCCCTCAGATGACCCGATACCTGCCGACCTAGGACGTTCATCTCAAGTTACAAGGCGGAAAGGTGCATTACTTCGAAGACACATTACACGCCGTCCATGTTCCTCGACCATCAAGCCTGTGGATAAGACTGGTGAATGCGTCGTTAAGACTTGGCGAGATCAGTAGCGGGGACACGCGCAAGCGCGTGTCCCCAGCGGCCCTTGGGCCACCAGCCCTAGGAAGCGTCGGCCTCGGCCGGGCTTTCGCGGAATTCGTCCGCCGGGATGAAGGCGGCGCCTTCGTCGTCGAGAACCCATGCCCCCATGAACGTGGGATGCTCCGGATCGAGATCCTCGTCGATCAGGTCGCCCTCGTAGAGGCCGACATTGCTGTAGTCGAAGTCCAGCGAGAGCTGATGGGCGAGGTCCAGCATTTCTTCGGCCATACGGCGCGAGTATCCGAGCGCCTCGCTCTCGTTGCCGAATTCGTTCGAAAGCGTACTCACCTCGACAGCATCGCTGCCTTGGGTCGCACTGGTCGTGACGATGGTGTAGGCGGGCATGGTCATCTCTCGTGAGGCTAGGTCCCTCACTAACCCGTTCGCTTGCCGAACCCGGCCCTTATTCTGAAAAAATCCGCCCGCCTGCGACAACGGGACACCGCCGGGCGTGGCCGAAGATCAGCGCTCGCCGCGGTCGTCCCGCTTGGTCGCGCGATAGACCTTCTGAAGCCCGCCGAGGCGGCGGCGCTCGGCGTTCTTGGCCACGCGGTCGGCCTTCTCTTCCACCGCGGCCAGTTCCAGCCCCAGCTTCTGGAAGCTCGCCCAGCGGTCGGGGTCGAGCGCGCCGCTTCGCAGCGCTTCGCGAATCGCGCAGCCGGGTTCGTTGGCGTGGCCGCAGTCGTTGAACCGGCAGGTTTCGGCCAAGCGCTCGATGTCGTCGAACACCACGCTCAGGCCGTCCTCGGCGTCGATCAGCCCGACCTCCCGAACGCCGGGCGTGTCGACGATCAGACCGCCGCCGGGCAGCAGGACCAGTTGCCGGTGGCTGGTGGTGTGGCGTCCCTGGTCGTCGCCTTCGCGGATCGCCTGGGTCGCCATGCGCTGCTCGCCCAGGAGCACGTTGACCAGGGTGGACTTGCCGACGCCCGACGAACCGATCAGCACGCAGGTCTCGCCCGACGCCAGGTGGGCCAGCAGGGCGTCGAGGCCCAGGCCCTGTCGCGCCGAGATGACAACGACGGGGCAGCCGGCCGCCAGGGCTTCCACCTCGGCGGCCTGGGCTTGCGGTTCGACGCAGAGGTCAGATTTGGTCAGCACCACCACGGGGCGCGCGCCGCTCTGCCAGGCGGCGGCCAGATAGCGCTCGATCCGGCGCGGATTGAGATCGCCGTTCATCGAGGTGACGATGAAGGCCACGTCGATATTGGCGGCGACGACCTGCGGCGTCTGCGGGCTGTCGGCGGCCCGCCGCACGAAGGCGGTGCGGCGCGGCAGGACGGCGTGGATGGTGGCGGTGCGTTCGACGAGGTTCGTGGACAGCGCCACCCAGTCGCCGACGGCCGGATGGCCGGCCTCCTGGGCCTCGTGGCGCAAGCGGCCGGAAGGCTTGGCGCGCAGCTCGCCCGCGTCGGTGGCCACCAGATATCCGTTCCGCTGCTGGACGACGACGCGCCCAGGAACGTGACCTGCCTGGGCGTGCGGTTCGAAGGCCCGCGCCAGCAGATCGGACCATCCATATTGCTCGATCAAGGCGGGGTCTTCCAAATCGCCGGCGAGGTTGCCGGACCGTCGTGTATCTCTCTTTAGCCTCAATCCTTATCGAGCTGGAAATAGGCAGTGGGGCTGCCTTCGGCGTGAGCGACGACGGCCACGTCGAGCTTCGCCCCGTCGTCGAGGGTCAAATGAACGCGTCCGGCCCGGAAGGCGGCCCGCATGGCGTCTGGATCTCCGGTGACGGAGCCCTTTCCGCCGCGGCGGCCATTGACGGCGTTGACGAGGTGAATCGAGAATTCGACGGGCTGGACGTCGCGCGCGATGGTCAGCGCGCCGGTCCCGGTGCGAGGCGGTTTGGGATTTGTGGGCATGCACTCCAAACGCCCCGCTCGGCATATCGCTCCGGGGCGGGCGTCTCCCCTGCTTTTGGGATCCTCTTCCCCCATCGCCCCGCCTAGGCTATAGCCCCGCCCAATGACCTGTACGCCGCACCATCACGGTCGCCACCACCATCCGACCTCGCCTCGCGGGATCGGCCGGGTTCGTTCGCTCTAAGCGACGCCCAGCCTGAGCCCCGCCCAAGGCGGATGGGGCTTCGTACAAGCGCCATCCGTCGAGACCTTCTTCCAGGACCCGACGCAGCTCATGACCGACCAGACCCTCCCCGGCGACACCTTCCGCCCCGAAGCCCGCAACCCGCGCGGGTTCGCCGACAAGCGCGCCCGCGACCTGCGGGCCGAGCGGGCGATCCTGGAGGCCGTGTCGGCCGTCTATGAGCGCTACGGCTTCGAGGCGCTGGACACCGGGTCGTTCGAATATGCCGACGCGCTTGGCAAGTTCCTGCCCGACAGCGATCGTCCCAACGAAGGGGTGTTCGCCCTGCAGGACGACGACGACCAGTGGATGGCGCTGCGCTACGACCTGACCGCGCCCCTGGCCCGCTTCGCCGCCCAGAACTGGGAGACCCTGCCCAAGCCGTTCCGCCGCTACGCCTTCGGGCCGGTGTGGCGCAACGAGAAGCCGGGCCCGGGGCGGTTCCGCGAGTTCATCCAGTGCGACGCCGACACCGTCGGCTCGGCCCGTCCCGAGGCCGACGCCGAGATCATCGCCATGGCCGTCGAGGGTTTGCAGGCGGCGGGCCTGCCGCGCGGCGCGGCGGTGCTGAAGATCAACAATCGCAAGCTCCTGAACGGCCTGCTGACCTCGGCCGGGGTCGAGACCAACGGCCAGAAGCTGGGCGTGCTGCGCGCCGTCGACAAGCTGGACCGCCTGGGCGTGGAGGGCGTGCGCCTGCTGCTGGGCGAGGGCCGGCTGGACGAGAGCGGCGCCTTCACCAAGGGCGCGGGCCTGGTGGGCAAGGCGATCGACTCGGTGCTGGACTTCGTCCAGGCGGGCCCAATGGGGGGTATTGGCGGTCGCTCGGACACGCTGGCCAAGATCGCCAACGTGATCGGCGGTTCGGCCGAGGGCGACGAGGGGCTGGAGGAACTGGCCAAGATCGACGCGGCGCTGAAGAGCCTGGGCGTGGCCGACGACCAGGCGCTGTTCGAGCCGTCGATCGTCCGTGGGCTGGAATACTACACCGGCGCGGTGTTCGAGGCCGAGCTGCTGCTGTCGACCACGGACGACAAGGGCCAGAAGGTCAGCTTCGGCTCGATCGGCGGCGGCGGGCGCTATGACGACCTGGTGGCGCGGTTCACCGGCCAGGTGACGCCCGCGACGGGCTTCTCGTTCGGCGTCTCGCGCCTGGCGGCGGCGCTGCGGGCGGCGGGGCGCGAGCCCGGCGGCGCGGCGCGCGGACCGGTCGTGGTGATCAATTTCGACCAGGCGCACATGGGTGAGTATTTCGCCGTGGTCACCGAACTGCGCAACGCGGGCGTTCCGGCCGAGGTCTATCTCGGAACCTCGGGCATGCGGCCGCAGATGAAATATGCCGACCGCCGCATGGCGCCGGCGGCCATCATGCTGGGCGGTGACGAGATCGCGGCCGGCACGGTGACGATCAAGGACCTGGACCTGGGTCGCGAGCTGGCCGCCGGGGTGGCCGACAACGCCGCCTGGAAGGCCGAGCGGCCCGGCCAGCAGACCATCCCGCGCGACCAGCTGGTCGCGGCGGTCAAGACGATCATCGGGGGTTGATGTGAGGCTCGAGCGTTCCCTTCCGGCGGAGGCGCTCGACGCCATCCGCACTCCGTTCTTGTCGGCCGGCGCCACGCCGACCGACGCGCCCGTGCTGCAGCCCCTGGGCCTGCTGCTGGACCTGGCCGGCGAGGCCATGCGCTCGCGGCTGTTCGTGGTCTCCGGCGATGCGGGCGAGGAGGCCTGCCTGCGCCCCGACTTCACCGTCGCCATCGCCCGCACCCATCTGGAGCGCGGGAACGGGGCCCAAGGAAACGGGCAAGGCCGATACTTCTATGAAGGCAAGGCGTTCCGCGTCGCGCCGCGCGGCAGCGACCGGGCCGAGGAGTTCCTGCAGATCGGCGTCGAGGCCTTCGAGGCCGGCGACCCCGTGGCCGCCGACGCCGAGATCGCCGCCCTGGCCTGGGCCTCGTCGGCCGCCGGCGGACGCGACGACCTGACCCTGCTGCTGGGCGACGTCAGCCTGTTCGGGGCCTTCGTCGACAGCCTGGGCCTGACCCCGCCGCTGGGCGCGCGGCTGAAGCGGGCCTTCACCAAGCCCCGTCAGCTGAAGATCGAGCTCGAAGGCGGCGGTGAGGCCGTGACCGGCGAGCAGAGCCGCATCGCCGCCTTGTTGGCCGGCCTGCCGGAGGCCGAGGCCTCGGCGGTCCTTCAAGAGCTGTGGTCCCTGGCCGGCATCGAGCCGGTGGGCGGCCGTCGTCCCGCCGAGATCGCCCACCGCCTGGTCGAGCGGGCCCAGGCCGTGCAGGCCGGGGCGTTGTCGGCCGGCGAGGCCGACGCGGTGCGAGCCTTCCTGGCGGTCAGCGACCGTCCGGGCGCGGCGCTGGACGCCGTCTCTGCCTTGGGCGGTCCGCAACGGGCGGCGCTGGATGCGGCCCTGGACGGCTGGCGCAAGCGGCTGGCCGGCATGACGACGCGGGGCGTGCCGGAAGACCGCATGCAATTGACCGCCGCCTTCGGCCGGGCCTTCGGCTATTACGACGGCTTCCTGTTCGAGGTGCGCAGCGCCGCGCTGGACGAGGAGCGCCCCGTGGCGGCCGGCGGTCGCTATGACGGCCTGCCAGCCCGGTTGGGATCCGAAACGAAAACCGGCGCGGTGGGCTGCATGGTCCGTCCCGCGCGAGCCTATGCGGGAGGCGGCGAATGACTGTTCCAATGATCTTCGCCATTCCGTCGAAAGGCCGCTTGAAGGAGCAGGTCGAGGCCTGGCTGGCCGAGTGCGGCTTCCGGCTGGAGATGTCGGGCGGTTCGCGCGGCTATAGCGCCGAGCTGTCGGGCCTGCCGGGCGTGTCGGTGCGGCTGCTGTCGGCCGGCGACATCGCCGCGGGCCTGGACAGCGGCGAGCTGCACCTGGGCGTCACCGGCGAGGACCTGCTGCGCGAGCGGGGCGAGGACATGGACAGCCGGGTCATGCTGCTGCGGGCCCTGGGCTTCGGCCGCGCCGACCTGGTGGTCACCGCCCCCAAGAGCTGGCTGGACGTCGACACCATGGCCGACATCGACGAGGTCGGGCACGCCCACCTCGCCAAGACCGGCCGCCGCCTGCGGGTGGCCACCAAATACGTCACCCAGACCCGGGCCTTCTTCGCCCGCCACGGCGTGGCCGACTACCGGATCGTCGAAAGCAGCGGGGCCACCGAGGGGGCGCCGGCGGCCGGCGCGGCCGAGCTGGTCGTCGACATCACCACCACGGGCGCGACTCTGGCGGCCAACGGGCTGAAGATCCTGTCGGACGGGGTGATCCTCAAGAGCCAGGCCCAGTTGACCGCTTCGCTGATCACGCCTTGGACGCCCGGCCAGATCGACTCGCTGGCGCGACTGCTGGCGGTGGTCGAGGCCAAGGGGCGTGCCGCGAAACTGGCCACTCTGGTCTGGCCGGCCGAGCAGGATGCGGCGGGCCAGGCGGCGGTGGCGCCGTTCGTCGGCCAGGGCGCGCGCCGCGCCAACGGCGCCCTGCTGGCCACGGCCGACCTGTTCGAAGCAGCCGCCGCCCTGGGCGCCGCTGGAGTCGAGCCGGTCACCGTCTCGCGCCCCGACTACGTCTTCGAGTCGCGGTCGGCGGTTCTGGACAAGCTTCGGGAAAGGTTGGATCGGTAAGTTTTGACTGAGTTGTCAAAAAACTGGTGAGAGATCAGTGATAAGTTTGACCCGCCAGTCCAATCTAACGGTTTTATGTCAAAAATATCGCTAACCCTTACGGATTCACGATCGTTGCCGTTGACACCATCTCGGATTTGCCGTTTCTAACCGTTGCAAGGAAGAAACGAGCCCAAAGAGAGCTCCCTTCCTTCGGCGTTTCGGGGAGGAAACGCCCACCTAGATCGAATGATCGAGAAATAGCCGGACCCGTCGCGATTATCCCCCGCGACGGGTTTGGTGTATCTGGGGTCTGGTTTCAGTTTTTGACGCAACCGATAAAAACGGCGGCTCCGCGATGCGGGCCGCCGTTTTTGCGTTTGGGGACATGCCCTTGCGGCGTGTCCCCCCCAGCATCAGCCCACGCCGGCCGTCCGGCCTCCGCGCGTTGGTCGGGGACTGTCGCCCGGCTTGACGTCGAAGGCGCCGTACCAGCCGGCCTGGTTCCGGATCGTGCCGTTGACGCGGTAATAGGCCGGCGAGTGGGGGTCGCTGACCACCTGCTGGCGCAGGGCGTCGTCCCGGATCTTCGAGCGCCACACCTGGGCCCAGCCCAGATAGACCCGCTGGTCGCCGGTGAAGCCGTCGATCACCGGGGCCGGCTTGCCGCCCAGCGAGGCGTGATAGGCCTGCAGGGCGAAGGCCAGGCCGCCCATGTCGCCGATGTTCTCGCCCATGGTCAGGGCGCCGTTGACCTTGGCGCCGGGCAGAGGCTCGAACGCGCCGTACTGGGCGCCCAGCTTGTCGGCCTGGGCCTTGAACTTGGCGGCGTCCTCGGCGGTCCACCAGTCGCGCAGCACGCCCTTGCCGTCCGACTTGCGGCCCTGGTCATCGAAGCCGTGGCTGATCTCGTGGCCGATCACCCCGCCGATGCCGCCGTAGTTGACGGCCGGGTCGGCGTCGGGATGGAAGAACGGGGCCTGCAGGATGGCGGCCGGGAACACGATCTCGTTCAGCGGCGGGTTGTAGTAGGCGTTGACCGTCTGCGGGGTCATGCCCCACTCGCTCTTGTCGACCGGCTCGTTCAGGCGCTCGACATCGTGGCGCCACTCGAAGGCGTTCGAGCGCAGGGCGTTGCCGTAGACGTCGTCGGCCTTGATCTCCAGCTTGGAATAGTCGCGCCATTTGTCGGGATAGCCGATCTTGACGGTGAAGCTGGCCAGCTTGTCCTGGGCCTGGGCCTTGGTCTGCGGCGACATCCAGTCCAGGGTCTCCAGGCGGGTCTTCAGCACTGAACGGATGTTGCCGACCAGGTCGATCATCTTGGCCTTGGACTCGGGCGGGAAGTAGCGGGCCACATAGACGCGGCCGACCGCCTCGCCCAACTGGCCGTTGACGGTCGCCACGCCGCGCTTCCAGCGAGGCTTCTGCTCGGGCTGGCCCGCCAGGGTCTTGTTGCGGAACTCGAAGCCGGCGTCGACGAAGCGCTTGGACAGCATGGGCGCGGCCCCGTCGGCCACCTTGAACGCCTGCCAGGCCTTCAGGGTGTCCAGCGGGGTGTCGGCATAGACCTTGGCGAACTTGGGGAAGGCGGTGTTGGTGGTCACCACCACGCGGTCGATCTTGGGCAGTTCGGTCCCGACCAGATAGCGGTTCCAGGCGAAGCCCGGGGTCAGGGCCTGCAGCTCGGCCAGGGTGGCGGGATTGTAGGTCTTGTCGCGGTCGCGGCGCTCGGCCCGGGTCCACGAGGCCTCGGCCAGCTGGGTCTCGAAGGCGACGATCGCCTTGGCGTTCTGCGCCGGATTATCCCAGCCAATCATGGTGAGCAGTTGAGCGACATAGGCCTCATAGGCGGTCTTCTTCTCGGCGAACTTGGCGTCGAGATAGTAGTCGCGGTCGGGCAGGCTGAGGCCGCCGGTCGTGGCGTAGACGGCGTAGCGCGTCGGGTTCTTGGCGTCGGCGCTAATGCCCAGGCCAAGGATCGCCGAGAAGCCGGTGGTCGGGTTGCGGCCCATCAGGGCGGTGAAGTCGTCCTTGCTGCCGACCTTGCGGATGTCGGCCAGCTCGCCGGCGATCGGCTTGGCGTCCAGCTTCTCGGCCAGGGCCTCGTCCATGAACGCCTTGTAGGCGGCGCCGATCTTGACCGTGTCGGCGTCGGGCGTCTTGCTCGCGGCGGCTTCGGTGATGATCGCCTGGGTGCGGGCTTCCGACAGCTCGGCCAGCTTGTCGAAATTGCCGTAGCGGGTGCGGTCGCTGGGGATGGCGGTGTTGGCGTCCCAAGTCCCGTTGGCGAACTTGTAGAAGTCGTCGCCCGGCTTGACCGAACGGTCCATGCCCGCCGCGTCGAAGCCCCAGGTCCCGTAGCGCGGCGACTCCAGCGACATCGTCGCCGGGCCGGCCGCGGGGGTGTCGGCGGCGACGAACAGCGACTGCACGGTGCAGGCGTCGTTGACGCAGGCGTGGTCGTGGTCCTCACGCGCTTGCGCGCCGAAGGCCGACAGGGACAGCGCGGCCGTGGCGGCGGCTGCGAACCAGACTCGTTTCATGGAAGGGCGATCCGTTGGAAAAACCGAACCGCGACTTGGCCATCCCGGGGGCGGTTTCGTCCCTTACTTTTTTGTCATGTTTCAGTGGTGGTCGTGCATGCCGGCCATCGGATCGGCCGAACCGCCGGCTTTCGGGGCGCCGGATTCCACCGACAAATCGATCCTCATCTTCCGGCCGCCGTCGAACACCAGGGTCACGGGGACCTTGCCGCCCAGGGCCTGGGCGCTGGTCAGGCCCATCAGCATCAGGTGATAGCCGCCGGGTGAGAAGGCCACGGTCGCGCCGGGCGCGATTGCCAGGCCGCCGGCCACCGGGCGCATCGAGGACACGCCATTGGTCATGCTGCTCTGGTGGATCGTCACCGACTTGGCGGCGGGGCTTTCGACGGCGATTAGCTTGACCGGCTTGGCGCCGACATTGGTCACGGTCAGGTAGCCGACGCCGTTCATGCCGGCCTGGGCGGGGCGGGTCCACGGGCGGCGGACCTCGATCCCGCCGGCGCGGTAGTCGCCCGCGAAGGCCTGGCCAGGCAAGAGGGGCGCCACGAAGGCGGGAAGGGCGACGGCGGCGAGGGCCGCGAGGGCGAAGCGGTTCATGGGGTTTCTCGACATCAGTGTTTCATGCCCGGCATCGAGGGCATTTGTTCGGCGGCGGCGGGGATCAGGCGCACGGTCGGGGCCGGGCGGGTCAGTTTCTCACCGGGGCGTTCGGGGTCGGGGATCTCGGTCCACTGGCTTTCGCCCTTCTCGCAGGTCTGGATCACCGGGAAGACCAGGGATCCAGCCCCCGCTTTCTCCGTGAGAGGCGGCAGCTTCATCAGCAGGGCGAAGTCGTCGAACTGGTCGTCGGGCAGGCGGCCGGTCCAGGTGACGGCGGTGGCCCTGTCGCCCTCCTTCTCGACGTCGATCGTCCAGCCCGTCTTGGGCTGCGGCCGGGCCGAGGCCACCGCGTCGGGGATCTCGACCCGCAGCTTCAGCGTGGTGTCGCCAGCCCCGCAGGCATGGCCCACGCGGAAGGCGATGGCGGAATAGGAGCCGGCCTTGGCCTCGCCCGGCGCGGCGACGACGTGGGCCAAGGCGGGGACGGGAGCCAGCAGGGCCAGCAAGGTGATCAGCGGAATTTTCATGGCTCTTTCCTCCCTCAGAAATCGACCGTGACGCCGCCGAACACCGACCGGCCGTCGCCCGGCCAGAGCGTGGCGGTCGCGGCAGTCCAGGTCACGGCGGCCTGGGTGTTGGATACGTAGGCCTTGTCCGTCAGGTTGCGCGCGTCGAGGAACAGCGACACCTGGTCGCTGATCTTCCAGCCGGCGTTCAAATTCAGGATCGCATAGGCGGGCGCCTTTTTGGTGTTGGCGTAGTCGATCCACTGGTCGCTGGCCGACCACTCGACCGATGGGGCCAGGAACCAGCCGCGCGGGTCGTCGTAGCGGACCTCCGAACGGTAGAAGTTCTGCGGTACGATCGGCAGGCGATTGTCGCGGAACTGGACGTCGTCCTTGAAGCGGAAGTCAGACCAGGTCCAGGTCTGGCGGATGCGCCAGCGCGGAGCCACGGTCCAGTCCAGCGCCGCCTCGATCCCCTGGTGAACCGTCTTGTCGGCGTTGAAGGTCGAGGCCGGGATCGACGAACTGACCGCATATTGCAGCATCTCGTCCTTCAGATCGGCGCGGTACAGGGTGATGTCATAGGTGAACGGCCCCTTGTGGCCGCGCGCCCCGACCTCGCCGGTCCAGGCCTTCTGGGCGCGGACGGGCGTGAAGCCGGTGTTGGTCGGGCTCATCGAACTGAAGTTCGGCGGTTCGACCGAGCGGGTGAGGTTGGCGAAGACCTGGTTTCCGGCCTCGTCCTGCCACAGCAGCCCGATGCGCGGCGACAGCCAGTCATAGGTCTTGTCAGCCTTGAGGTTGAATGTGCCCAGCACGCCGGGGATCGCGAAGCTCGTATAGTCCCGCTCCGCCTGGCCCCAGGTCGCGCCGGCCACGACGGCCACGCGGTCGGTGACGAACAGGCGGCCTTCGCCGAATACGTCGACGGCCTTGGCGTTCTGCAACGTCCGCGACGTCGGCGCGCCGCGAGCGCCGCGGATATTGGCGTAGAAGTTGGAGTCCAGGTCGCCGGTCCGATACCAGGCGCCGAAGAAGGCGTCGGCCCGCTTGCCGCCAAGCTCGCCGTCCCAGTCGAAGCGGCCGAAGACGCCGTAGTTGCGGCTCTGCTGGTCGATGACCTGGAAGATCGGGTGGTCCAGGTCCTTCCACACCGCATAGGCCGCGCCCTCGAACACCAGTTGGTCGTTCAGCCGCCAGCTCGTGCGCAGCGAGCCACGCAGGCCGCGCTGGTTGCGACCCTGGTCGCTGGCGGCGTTGGCGGCGGCGGTCTGGCGCGGGTCCTGGTTGAACTGGGCCACGGTCAGGGCGCCGGGGATCTCCTGATTGACGTTGGAGCCGTTGATGATGAAGCGGACCTCGCGGTCCTGACCGAACGCGCGGCCGATGTTCAAGGACCCGAACTGGATGTTCTGCTGGCTCTGTGAACGCCAGCCCTGGGCGGTCTGGTTGGTGACGGCGGCGAAGACGTCCCAATCGCCGGCCCCGTCTCTAGATTGGCGGGCGATGGCGAGGTGCTCACGGCCCAGGCCGAACGAACCGCCGTCCAGGCGGACCTGATTGTCGAACCCGGCGTCCTTGCCCGTGGGCGTGACCAGGTTGATCGCCCCGCCCAGCAGGGCTCCGCCGAAGCGCAGGGCGTTGCCGCCGCGATAGACCTCGGCGTAGCGGGTGTTCAGCGGGTCGGCGACCTGGCTGTCGCCGTAGCCGTCGGCCTCGTTCAGCGGCACGCCGTCCTGGGCCAGCAGCAGGCCGCGATTGTGGCTGGCGTTGCCGATCCCCGAGCCGCGGATCGAGATGCGGACATCCCCGCCCCACTTGCGCTGGGCGTAGACGCCGGGCGCGTCGCGCAGCATGTCGTCCAGGGCCAGGGCCTGGCGATCGATGTAGGATTCCTGGGAGATCACCGAGACGCCGCCGGGGGTCTCGGACAGACGCCGACGGGCGGCCGCCACGACCGGCGGATCCTCGGGATTGGGACGGGCGGTGACGATGACCGAGTCGACGGTGGCGCGCTGGTCGTTTTCGGCCGCGTAGGCGGCGGACGACAGGAGGCAGAACGTGGCGCCGGCCAGAAGGGCCAGGCGGAAGGAATTGGACATGAAAAGAGCCCCGAAAGCATGACGACGCGCGTCGGCATGCGGCCGTAACGCGCGAGACGAAGGTCAGGCGATCAGGCGGCGGGTGGTCCTTGCCCCGGCGGACGCGGCGGGGCGCGGGCCATGGCGACGCCGGTCAGGGCGGCGCGGGGGGCGGCTTCGAGGCGGGCGCTGTAGAGCACCGGGGCGACGGCGATGTCGGGCGGGGTGGTGGTGGCCAGGGCGACCGCCACGCACTGGGCGCAGGGCAGGCCGCCGAACCCCCCTTTGGAATTGGGGGCGGGATCCTTCTTGCCGATCACGTCGCCCAAAGCGCCATTGGCGACTTCCACCGACTTGGCGCCGTCGGCCGTGCAGATCAGCACCGACTGGCCGGAAGCGTCGTGGGCCATGGCCGCGGCCGGCATCAGGGCCTGGACGAGCAGGGCCAGCATCGCCAGCAGGGCGATGGGCCAGGTCGACCGGGTCTGGGCGCGGCGGGGGCTCATGATGGGGCGTCCGTAAGCGCTCGTGGACCTTTGGTCAACGTACCCCATTGATCCGCTCATCCCGGCGAATGCCGGGACCCAGATCCTAAAGCGGAAAGGCTGGAGGAACTCGGCATTCCTGGCGTCAGCCGCACCGCTATTCCATCTGGGTCCCGGCATTCGCCGGG
>NZ_JBFTZS010000285.1:0-6134 GCF_056406675.1 Caulobacter sp. P1_B12_2
GACATCTACACGCGTCAGTGCGCGATCGCGGTCAACGCCAAGGACCTCGGCAACATGGCCGCCACCCTGGCCAACGGCGGCAAGAACCCGATCACCAAGAAGCAGGTGATCGAGCCCAAGCACGTGGCGCGCCTGCTGGCCGTCATGGCCACCGCCGGCCTCTACGACGACAGCGGCAAGTGGCTGTTCCACGCCGGCCTGCCGGCCAAGAGCGGCGTGGGCGGCGGACTGATCGCGGTGTCGCCGGGCAAGTTCGGGATCGGCACCTTCGCTCCGCCGCTGGACGCGGCCGGCAACAGCGTCCGGGGGCAGAAGGCGATCATCGCCATCTCCGAAGCCCTAGGCGGCAATCCGTACGACGTGAAGCCGGTCTGACCAGTCCGAGGAGTTTTCATGCGACGCGTAACGGATCGACGTCGGGCCAAGCCCGGCGCGGCGTTTCCCTTCGCCTTCGCCGCCGCCGGATTGATCCTGGCGGCCGGCTCGGGAAGCTCGGCCCTGGCGCAGGAGGCCCTCTCCACGGCGCCGGCCCCGCCGCCGGCGGCCAGCGCCGAGACCCTCGCCGCCATGCAGCGCGAGCTCCAGGCCCTCAAGGCCGAGGGCGAGGCGGCCAAGGCGGCCGAGGCCGAGCGGACCCGGCGCATCGACGCCCTCGCCGCCCAGCTATCCTGGGCCGCGGGCGAAGCCCCGCCCGCGCCCGCCGTATCGCCGCCGGTGGAGATCCAGCGGCTCCAGAACGCCGAGGCCCCCGCGCCCCCGCAGCGCTGGGGCGGCTTCGAGCCCGGCAAGGGCCTGGTTCTGATGCGCTCCGACATGGGCGAAGTGGACCTCGGCCTGGTCAGCTACCTGCGCTACCTGAACCAGCACGGGCTGGATAAGGCCTATGTGGACTCCTTCGGGCGGGCCAAGACCATCACGCCGCGCGAGGACTTCCAGCTCGCCAAGGTTCAGATCACGGTCCGCGGTTGGCTGTTCGATCCGAAGTTCGGCTACAACGCCTATGCCTGGACCTCGCAGACCGCCCAGGGCCAGGGCGCCCAGGTGGTGCTGGCCGGCAACCTGAACTGGACCTTCAGCGAAGCCCTGCGGGTCTATCTCGGCATCCAGTCGGTGCCGTCGACGCGCTCGACCAACCGGACCTTCCCGTACTGGCTGCGCAACGACAACCGGCCGATCGCCGACGAGTTCTTCCGGGGCTCGTACACGCAAGGCATCTGGGCCGACGGCAAGATCGCCAAGGGCCTGGAATACCGGGTGATGGTGGCCAACAATCTGAGCGCGTTGGGCGTCAACGCCGGTCAGCTGGACGCCAAGCCCAATACCTGGTCGGGAGCCCTGACCTGGATGCCGAGCACCGGCGAGTTCGGCCCGATCAACGGCTTCGGCGACTTCGAGAAGCACGACAAGGTCGCGACCCTGTTCAGCGCCCACTTCACGCGCAGCACCGAGACGCCGCAGTCGCAGCCGAACACCGAGTCCATCGAGAACACCCAGCTGCGGCTCTCCGACGGCACGCTGCTGTTCGCCGTGGACGCCTTCAACACGCCGGGCCGGATCACCGAGGCGCGCTACCAGATGCTGGCCCTGAATGGGGGGGTTAAGTACCGGGGCTTGTCGCTGGAGCTCGAGTACTACACGCGCTGGCTCGACAATTTCAAGGTCAACGGGGTCGTCCCGGTCACCGACCTCAAGGACACCGGGTTCCAGCTTCAGGCCTCGGCCATGCTGATCCCCAAGACCCTGCAGGTCTATATTTCCGGCTCGAAGATCTTTGGCGATTACGGCGATCCCTACGACATTGCCGCCGGCGTCAACTACTTCCCGTTCAAGCGCCGGGACATGCGGATCAACGTGATGGGCCTCTACGTCGACCGCTCGCCGGTCGGCTACACGGCCTATCCCATTCCGGTCGGCGGCAACGGGTTCACCTTCGTCTCGGATTTCTCCCTCGCCTTCTAGAGAAGGATGTCGCCGATGCCCCACCGATCGCTCGCCGCCCTGGGCCTGGTGCTGGCGCTCGCCGCCGGATCCGCCGCCGCCCAGGCTCCAAAGGACTGCCAGTTCAGCGACAGTCACTTCCACCTGACCAACTACATCCAGGAGGGGCCGTCGGCCGGCGAGGTGCTGAAGCTGATGGGCGACCGGGTGTGCCGCACCACCCTGTTCGGCATCCCCCTGCAGCAGGAGTGGTCGTATCGCGAGAGCGGCGACGTGGCGCCGACCTACTATCTCGAGGCCGACGCGCCGCTCTACTACTACTC
Source organism: Caulobacter sp. P1_B12_2 (assembly GCF_056406675.1). Lineage (NCBI taxonomy): Bacteria > Pseudomonadati > Pseudomonadota > Alphaproteobacteria > Caulobacterales > Caulobacteraceae > Caulobacter > Caulobacter sp. P1_B12_2. The sequence goes on from NZ_JBFTZS010000285.1 coordinate 2,262, forward strand.
GTTCACCGACGCGGCGATCGCCCTGCAGTACCGCGCCTTGTCGCCGGCCCAGCAGAAGCGGATCGATCCGATGATCACCGGCTTCAACCCCGCTGACATGTACGCCGCCGACCATGTGAAGCGGGTGCTGACCCTGTTCCCCGGGGTGTTCACCGGCATCGGCGAGTTCTCGGTGCACAAGGAGTTCGTCTCGCCGAAGATCGCCGGCGGCGGGGCCAGCCTGACCGATCCGTCGCTGGACCGCCTGCTCGACTTCGCCGGCGACGTCGGGCTGGTGGTCGTGCTGCACAACGACATGGTCCGGCCCTTCACCAAGGACGCCAAGGTCCGCGGCTATTTCAACCAGCTGACGGCGCTGTACGCGCGGCACCCCACAACCACGATCATCTGGGCCCATGCCGGCATGGGGCGGATCATCCAGCCAGTGAAGTCCGAGGCCGCCTACCTGGAAGAGATCCTGGGCAATCCGGCCATGAAGAACGTGATGTTCGACCTGTCGTGGGACGAGGTGGCCAAGTACCTGGTGGCGACGGACGATGCGTCGACCCGCGCGGCCGCGCTGATCAACAAATACCCCGACCGCTTTCTGTTCGGCACCGACGTGGTCGCGCCGCGCTCGCCGGAGCAGTATTTCAGCGTCTACGAGACCTACAAGCCGCTCTGGGACAAGCTGACGCCCGAGACGCGCGAGAAGGTTCTCAAGGGCAATTATGCGCGTATTTTCGACGCCGCCCGGGTCAAGGTCAGGGCCTGGGAACGCGCGAATGTCCGCCCCTAGGACTTCAGCAGCCACGCTTCGGGTATCCTGAGGTCAAGGCTCAGGTCTACACCTGATATGTCTTGTCGCCCCAAGCGCCAAACTCCTCGCTGAGTTTGGCAAAGAGCTGGGAGATCCATCATGGGGCGTTATCTATCGGGCGTCGCGGCCGCGGTCGTGGTCGCTAGCGGGCTGGCCCTAAGCGGCTGCGCCACGGAGAGCTATGTCGACGAGCATGTGGGGGCGGTGGACGCCCGGGTCACGGCGCTCGACGGACAGGTCTCGGCGTTGTCGAGTCGTGTCGACGGCGTGGACAAGAGCGCTACGGCGGCCGGCCAACGAGCCGACGCGGCCTATGATCTGGCCAAGGGCAAGATGACCCGTACGGTGATCAGCGAGACCGACAGCATCGGCTTCGACACCGGCAAGTGGACCCTGTCCGACGAGGCCAAGGCGACTCTCACCGCCTTCGCAGAACGTCTGAAGGGCGACAACAAGAAGGTCTTCGTCGAGATCGTCGGCCACGCCGACACGCGCGGCGACACCGACGCCAACCGCATCCTGGGCGAAAAGCGCGCTCTGGAAACCCGGCGCTTCCTCTTCGGCCAGGGCCTCCCGCTCATCGGCATGCAGACGGTGTCGTGGGGCGAGGAGCAGCCGGTCGCCGCCGGCTCGACGCCGGAAGACCTGGCCGCCAACCGGCGGGTGGTCCTGCGCGTCGTGGAGTAACCGCGATCGGCGCGCGGGTCCTCCGCGCGCCGCCTCCGGTCCCGCGCGGCCGGCCATCAGGTCTGCACCGGATATCTAGGGGCGGACCTTCCGGGAAGCCTTGTCCTCCATCGAATCCCGTGGAGGACAAGTATGCGTAGGTCAAAGTTCATCGTCGCGTTTGGGGCCGCGCTCGGCGCGGCCGGCGTTGTTTGCCTGGGCGCCGGCGCCGCCGTCGCCCAGAACGGTCCCTGGAACGGCCCCTATGTCGGCGGCAATATCGGCGCGTCCTGGGCCGACTCCACGCTGAGCATGAAGGCGGCGTCCGGCTCGGGCGGGGCGGTCATTCCGCCGGGCGACATCGGCTTGATCAACGCGCCCATCTCGGAAGACGACGACAACGAGATCGGCTTCACCGGTGGATTCCAGGCGGGCTACAACTACTGGTCCGGGGGCTGGATGCTCGGGCTGGAGACCGACATCAGCTATTACAACCTCGGCGAGGACCGCAAGAAGACCTACCGGTCGGGATTGGCGATCAACCCTCCGATCGATTTCACGATCGAGCAGAAGATGAAGACCGACTGGATCTGGACCCTGCGTCCACGGGTCGGCTACGCGACCGAGAGCTGGCTGTTCTACGCGACGGCCGGCGTGGCCGCCTCCGACATCAAGCTGACGACCAAGTACTACGACACCCGCGCCACGCCGGTCACCGGCAATAACGAGGAGTCCGACGTCAAGGTCGGCTGGTCCGCGGGCGTGGGCGGCGCCTTTGCGCTGAGCGACTACACCTCGGTGCGCGCCGAGTGGCTGTACTCCGACTTCGGCACGATCAAGTCCCAGGGCACGGTGGGCGCCAACTACGCCACCTTGAGCTCCGAGGCCGACGCCCGGGGCAATCTGTTCCGCATCGGCTTCGACTACACGTTCTGACGTCCGCGAGCCGGGCGTGTCCCGGAAAGCGGGCCGCGCTCGAGGTCCATTCCGGTGGACGGCGTTCGATCGGTTGACGATCAGGGCGCCGTCTGCCCTTTTGGCGCGATTAACCATCGAGCGTTGGTATGTGTGAGTCTGTTGTCGAGCTTCCGAGCGCGCCCCGATCCGGGACGGCCGTGACCGGTCTGGACCCGTCGGCCCCGCATTTGGTCTAGCGGGATCCGGGGGCGGACATGACGAAACAGAACGCGGCGTCGCGAGCGCCAGGGTGGAGATGGGCGACGGGCGCGCCGCTGGGCCTGTTGGCCCTGACCCATTTCCTGATGCAGGCCGACCGGAACCTGCCGGCGCTGGTCTTGCCGCTGCTCAAGGACCAGTTCCTGCTCAGCGACACCGCCCTGGGCCTCCTGCAGGGACCGGCCTTCGTGCTGTTCTTCGTGATCTCGACGCTGACCCTCGGTCAGGCGGTCGACCGGGCGCCGCAACTGAGGGTGCTGGCCGGCAGCCTGCTGTTGTGGACCCTGGCAAGCGTCGGCTTCGGCCTGGCCCGGAACCTGGAGCAACTGGTGCTGTGTCGGTTGGCGCTGGGCCTCTGCCAGGCCCTGGTCCAGCCGGCGGCCCTGTCGCTGATCGTGGCGCGGACCCCCGGCCCGGACGTCGGCCGGGCGATCTCGGTGTTCACCACCGGCTCGGCCCTGGGACGCAGCGGGGCCATGCTGCTGGGCGGCGTGCTGCTGGCCTGGAGCGCCTCGCCGCTGGTGCGCGCGATGTTTCCCGGCCTGGAGGCCTGGCGCGTGCTGTTCTTCCTCAGCGCCCTGCCCAATCTGCTGGCCGCCGCCGGCCTGCTGCTGGCCGACCGGCGCAGGCCCGGTCCGGCGAGGGTTCAGGCCTCGGCGCGCCGACCCTCGATGCTGCCGGCCCTGGAGCAAATGCGCGCCCGGCCCGCGGCGTTCGGCGTCCACCTGCTGGCGGCGGGCTGCGTGATCGTGCTGGTCCAGGCGGCCAGCGCCTGGCTGCCCACCCTGCTGCAGCGGGACCTGGGGTTGTCGCCGGCCCGCAGCGGCGTGGTCAGCGGGCTGATCGTCCTGGCCGGGTCACCCCTGGGCCACCTGAGCGGCGGGACCCTGGCCGATCTCTGCCGCCGCCTGGGACGTCCGCCCAGCCTGGTGATCGCCGCGGCCCTGGCGCTGTGCGTGGTCGGCGCCGGCCTGCTGTGCGTCACCCCGACCCTGGTCACGATCTGCGCCGGCTTCTTCATGCTGACCGTGTTCGGCGGCGTGGCGGCGGTGGTGTTCCTGGCCATGTACCAGCCGATGCTGTCGACGGCCCACGGCGCCTCGAACGCCATCTTCTTCGCCTCCACCACCCTGATCGGCCTGGGGCTGGGGCCGCCGGTCATCGGCCTGCTCAGCGACCGGGTGTTCGGACCGGGCCGGCTGGGCGAGGCTCTGTTCTGCACCACCCTGGCG
>NZ_JBFTZS010000286.1:0-8744 GCF_056406675.1 Caulobacter sp. P1_B12_2
GCGTGATCCTGCTGCTGGCGCTGAGGCAGAAGCGCCCAGCCCGCTCCGACGTCCGCGCCCTCTTGGTGGTGGCGCTGGGCGTCGTGGTCGGCTTTCCGTTGCTGACGGCCTTGGCGCTGCAGCATGTCACCGCGGCCCATTCCATCGTCTTCATCGGCCTCCTCCCCCTGGCGACGGCGACCTTCGGGGTGCTGCGCGGCGGCGAGCGACCCAAGCCGGCGTTCTGGATCTTCTCGATCGCCGGGAGCCTGTCGGTCGTCGGCTTCGCCGTCTCGCAGGGCGGTTCGGGGTCGCTGACGGGCGACCTGCTGATGGTGGCGGCGGTCGTCGCTTGCGGCCTGGGCTACGCGGAGGGCGCGGTTCTGTCCCGCAGACTGGGGGGATGGCAGGTGATCTGCTGGGCGCTGGTTCTGGCGCTTCCCCTCACGGCGGTGATCGCGCTCGCCACCCTGCCCAGGACGTGGAGCGGGATCGGCGCGCCGGCCTGGTTCGGCCTGGCCTATGTGTCGGTCTTCAGCATGCTGGTCGGTTTCGTGTTCTGGTATCGCGGCCTGGTCCTGGGCGGCATCGCCAAGGTCGGACAACTGCAACTGCTCCAGCCGTTCTTCGGCCTGGCGCTGGCGGGACTGCTTCTGCATGAACCCGTCGCCCTCGGCATGGTGGCCGTCACCGCCGTGATCGTCCTGTGCGTGGCCGGCGCCAAGCGGTTCGCATGAGGACCGCGCGCCTTTCTGAAAACGATTTTCCTTAATCCCTTTCCCCGCGCCGTCCCCTCCCGTTAGGCTGCGCCAAAACACGGGGAGGCCGACATGCTTTCGAGACGCCATCTGCTGGTCGCGGGCGCCGCCGCCATGGTCGCGGGCCAAGCCCCGGCCGGGACGCCCTCCCCCGGCTTCGTCACCGTCCGCGACGGCCGCCTCAGCCTGGGCGGCAAGCCCTACCGCTTCGTCGGCGCGAACCTCTGGTACGCGGCCTGGCTGGGCTCGCCGGGCGTGTCGGGCGACGTCGCGCGGCTGGGCCGAGAGCTGGACCGGCTGAAGGCCCTGGGCGTCACTAACCTGCGCATCCTGGGCGCGGGCGAGACCTCGCCGGCCAAGGTGGCGATCTCCCCCACCTTCCGCGGCCCGGGCGAGGACTACGACCAGGACCTGCTCAAGGGGCTGGACGTGGTGCTGGCCCAGATGGCCCAGCGCGGCATGAAGGCGGTGATCTACGTCAACAACTTCTGGGACTGGTCGGGCGGCATGCCGGCCTATCTGCGCTGGACCGGCAACGGCCAGTGGTTCCAGCAGGGCGACCCGGCCCACCCCTGGCCGGAGTTCGCCGACTACTCGGCCCGCTTCTACGGCGACGCCAAAGCCCAAGCCCTCTTCCAGCATTACCTGCGCGCCCTGGTCGGCCGGGTCAGCAGCATCACCGGCAAGCCCTATCGCGACGATCCCACGATCATGGCCTGGCAGTTGGCCAACGAGCCGCGTCCCGGCGGCAGCGAGGCGTTCGGCGTCGCCAACCTGCCCACCTATTATCGCTGGATCGCCGAGACCTCGGCCCTGATCAAGTCGCTGGATCCGCGCCACCTGGTCACCACCGGCAGCGAGGGCGCCAAGGGCTGCCTGGAGCGCGAGGCCTGCGTGGTCGAGGCCCACAAGCCGGCCAGCATCGACTATCTGACCCTGCACATCTGGCCCAACAACTGGGGCTGGATCGATCCCAAGAACCAGCCGGCGACCTATGCGGCCGGCGAGGCCCAGTGCCGCGACTACGTGGCCCGCCACATCGCCATCGCCAAGGGCCTGAACAAGCCGCTGGTGATCGAGGAGTTCGGCCTGGTCCGCGACGGCCGCGCCTTCGCGCCTGGCGGCGCCACCGTCGACCGCGACCGGTTCTACGGCGTGATCTACGGCCTGGTGCTGGCCGACATGAAGGCCGGCGGACCGCTGGCCGGGACCAACTTCTGGGCCTGGAACGGCGAGGGCCGCGCCCAGCACGCCGACGCCTGGTTCAAGATGGGCGACCGCTCCTACGTCGGCGATCCCCCGCAGGAGGAACAGGGCCTGTTCGGGATCTTCGACGCGGACGCCTCGACGCTGGCGGTGGTGCGAGCGCATGCGAAGGCGGTTGCGGGGCTTTAACTGCACCCTCTCCCGGAGGGGAGAGGGAGGGGCCCGACCGCGCAGCGGTTGGGAGGTGAGGGGTGACGCCCTTACCAATTTCTCGCCAAAACCCTGCCGGCACGCCGTCGGACATCTAAACCCCTCACCCTCCCATTGCTCCGCAATGGGCCCCTCCCTCTCCCTCCGGGAGAGGGTCTCCGTCTGACGCACCGCCCCCAAAAAGTGGATGTCACCGGTGTCAGGAACCGTGGTAGCGATTCCGCCGAGCGCGAGCCCAACCGCGCCTGGAGGACGCTCATGGACCATCTCAACCTCGATCGTCGCGGCCTGATCGCCGGCGCGGGCGCGGCTCTCGCACTGGCCTCGACCCCGGCCTTGGCCGCCAAGCCGGGCCCTGTCGTGACCACCACCCACGGCAAGGTGCGCGGCGCGGTCGGCGCCGGCGTCCAGGTGTTCAAGGGCCTACGCTACGGCGCCGACACCGGGGGAGCGGGGCGCTTCATGCCGCCCCAGCCGCCCAAACCCTGGACCGGCGTCGCCGACGCCCTGGCCTTCGGCGCGGCCTGCCCGCAGGGCAAGGGCGAGGAGGGCGAGGCCCTGAGCGAGGACTGCCTGTTCCTCAATATCTGGACGCCCACTACGGCGGGTAAGAAAGGCCTGGCCGACGGCAAGAAGCGGCCGGTGATGTTCTACATCCACGGCGGCGCCTACAACACCGGCTCGGGGGCCAGCCCCTGGTACGACGGGACCAAGCTCGCCAAGCGCGGCGACGTGGTGGTGGTCACGGTCAATCACCGGCTCAACGCCTTCGGCTATCTGTATCTGGCGCGCCTGTTCAACGATCCGTCGGTGGCCGACAGCGGCAACACCGGCCAGTTGGACCTGGTGCTGGCCCTGCAATGGGTGCGCGACAACATCGCCGCGTTCGGCGGGGATCCCGGCAATGTCATGCTGTTCGGCCAGTCGGGCGGCGGGGCCAAGATCGCCACCCTGATGGCCATGCCGGCCGCCAAGGGCCTGTTCCACCGCGCCGCCACCATGAGCGGCCAGCAGGTCACCGCCGCCGGCCCGTTCAACGCCACCAAGCGCGCCAAGGGCTTCATCGACAAGCTGGGGGTCAAGGACCTGGCGGCCCTGCGCGCCCTGCCCGCCGACCAGTTCCTGGCGGGCCTGAAGGCCGTCGACCCGATCGCCGGAAGCGGCGGGGTCTATATGGGTCCGGTGTTGGACGAGCGGTCGCTGACCCGCCACCCGTTCTTCCCCGACGCCGCGCCCCAGAGCCTGGACGTGCCGATGATGTGCGGCAACACCCACGACGAGACGCGCGGCTTCGTCGGCTACGACAAGAGCCTGATGACCCTGACCTGGGAGCAGGTGATCGAGAAGCTGCCGGCCCAGTTCAACGCCCGGGTCGACATCGACCCGGCCACGGTGGTGGCGGCCTATCGCAAGATCTATCCGAACTACACGCCGTCCGACGTCTATTTCGCCGCCGGCACCGCGGGCCGCTCGTGGAAGGCCGCGATCATCCAGGACGAGGAGCGGGCCAGGGCCGGGGCCCCGGCCTACGCCTACCAGCTGGACTGGCGCGCGCCCAAGGACGGCGGCTTCTGGGGCGCGCCCCATACGCTGGACATGCAGCTGGTGTTCGGCAATTTCGACGCGCCCGGGGTGATCACCGGCTCAGGCCCGGACGCGGTGGCCATGCACGAGCGCCTGGCCGACACGTTCGTCGCCTTCGCCCGGACCGGCAACCCGAACAACCCGTCGATCCCGGCCTGGGAGCCCTACACCCTGCCCAAGCGCCAGACCCTGGTGTTCGACAACACCACGCACATGGAAGACGACCCGCGCGGGGCCGAGCGCGAGCTGTTCAACAAGGTCCCGTTCATTCAGTTCGGGACCTAGGGGCTCGCCCTTTTAGAAACCCTCTCCCAGAGGGAGAGGGAGGGGCCCGCCGCGCAGCRGTGGGAGGGTGAGGGGTTACACCCTCACCGCAGTTCACACGAACGCCCTGCCGGCTCGCCGGTTAACGTCTTAACCCCTCATCCTCCCACGCCTTCGGCGCGGGCCCCTCCTTCTCCCTCTGGGAGAAGGTGAAGGTTATTACTTCGCGGCGTCCATCAGGCCCGCGAACCGCTCGAACAGGTACAAACTGTCGGTCGGCCCCGGCGAAGCTTCGGGGTGGTGCTGCACCGAGAACACCGGCTTGTCGGTCAGGGCGATGCCGGCGTTGGTGCCGTCGAACAGCGAGACGTGGGTCTCGGTCACCGCTTGCGGCAAGGACGCGCTGTCCACCGTGAAGCCGTGGTTCATCGAGACGATCTCGACCTTGCCGGTCGTCAGGTCCTTCACGGGGTGGTTGGCCCCATGGTGTCCCTGTTCCATCTTCACGGTCTTGGCGCCCACCGCCAGGGCCAGCATCTGGTGTCCCAGGCAGATGCCGAACACCGGCTTGCCGCTGGCGACCAGTTTCTGGATCTCGGGCACCGCGTAGGCGCCGGTCGCGGCCGGGTCGCCCGGGCCGTTGGACAGCAGCACGCCGTCCGGATTGCGGGCCAGGATGTCCTCGGCCGAGGTGCTGGCCGGCACCACCGTGGCGCGGGCGCCGACATGGGCCAGGGCGCGCAGGATGTTGCGCTTGACGCCGTAGTCCAGGACCACGACCTCGTACTTGGGCTTGTCCAGCTTGGCGTAGCCCTCCGGCCACGACCACAGGCCCTCGTCCCAGGTGAAGGTCTGGGTCGTCGAGGCGTCCTTGGCCAGGTCCAGGCCTTCCAGGCCGGCCCAGGCCTTGGCCTTGGCGACCAGGGCGTCCAGGTCGAACTGGCCGGTCGGCGAGTGGGCGATCACGCCGTGCGGCATGCCGGTCTCGCGGATCTTGCGGGTCAGGGCGCGGGTGTCGACGCCCGACAGGCCGATCATGTTGCGACGCTTCATCCAGCCATCGAAGTCACTGTTGGCGCGCCAGTTGGCCGGGTCGGTCGGGGCGTCGCGGAAGATCGCGCCGCGGGCGGCCGTCTCGGCGCCGCCGGCCATCTGCTCCAAGTCCTCGACGTTCGTGCCGACATTGCCCACGTGCGGGAAGGTGAAGGCGACGATCTGGGCCATGTAGGAGGGGTCGGTCAGGATCTCCTGGTAGCCGGTCATGGCGGTGTTGAAGCACACCTCGCCGACCGCATCGCCGGTCGCGCCGCAGCCCACGCCTTGCAGGATCGTGCCGTCGGCCAGGGCCAGAACACCAGTGACGCCGGGGAGAAGGTCTTGGGACATCTCGGAAAGCGCCTCCAGAAACGCGGGGCCGGAATAGGCCGATCATTGTCGCAAAAAGGCGGGTCGGAGGTAACCCCAACCCGCCGCGCAAACGGCGGCGTGTCTAGGGGCATGCGACGGGGGGGTCAACCCCTCTGATCACGGGAGTCGGGGCGCCCGCCCACATTCCCGTGATCGGCGAAAGAGTCCCCTCGCGCGGGAAGCCCCCAAGCCCCTATGCTGGAAGGGTTAAGCGCCACAATAAGCATAAGAACCTGGGAGGACGGCCCATGCTCGAACTGCGTCCCAATTGCGAGTGCTGTGATCGCGACCTGCCGCCCGACAGCCCTGACGCGCGGATCTGCACCTTCGAATGCACCTTCTGCGTCGAGTGCGTGGAGATCCGATTCTCCGGGGTCTGCCCCAACTGCGGCGGCGACCTGTCCGCCCGACCAATCCGGCCCGCCTCGGCCCTGCACCGGTTTCCCGCCTCGCTGAAGCGGGTGTTCAAGGCTCACCCCGCCTGCGCCAGCGTCAGGCCGCCGCCACAGCCGGACAGGCAGCAGCCGCCGCCGTCCTGGGCTTAGACGCCTACGACATCCAGATCCGGCGGCTTTTTAAAGCTCCGTCATTCCGGGCCTTGTGCCCGGAACCCCTCCGTCCGCCGCAGGTGCGGGGGTGTGGCGGGCACAWGGCCCGGAATGACGAACGTTTTGATAGGCCTTCTGACCTGATGGCTTCAGCCGCCGACACCGTCTCTTCGGCGCCACACCTGGAACAACTTGTCGCGGCGCGGCATCCCTCGGCGGCAGACCCGCGTTAAGGTCTTGAGGCTCATGGTCGAGCTTCAAGGAGTAGACCCCATGAGCACGCTCGTCGCCCGCATCGCCCCCACCGCCGCCACCAGCTGGTTCGGTCTGGTCGAGACGAGCCTGCGCGTGTTGCTCGTGGTCGCCGTCCCGGTCAGCGCGGCGATCTTCGTGGCGCAGAGCCTCTAGCGCGCAAAAACCTATCTTGGCCGTAGGAACGTCGGCTAGCCGACATCGTTTGAACAGGCGTGGGCGGGGGCGCTCCAACTGTGCCTGTGTTTGAATGACCCATTCCTATGATGACGCCGCCGAAGAACCGGCCACGGTCGTTTCGGCGAACCTGACCGAGCAGATGCTGCACCTGACCAACAGGTTCGAGCAGGAGCGTCTGAAGCTCGAAGAGCGCACGTTCCAGGTCGATATCGAGGATGGCGGCCAAGACGAGGGCCAGGACGGCGGCGAAGAAGACTGATCGCCTTCAGCCGCCTTTGCCTGGAGCGACGCGGCGGCGTATCACCCGGCCAAGACCCGGAGAGCCTTCCATGCCCGTCACCACCGTCGGCATCGACGCCGACGACACCCTTTGGCACAACGAGACCATCTTTCGCCTGACCCACAAGCGGTTCGTCGAGCTGCTGGCGCCCTATGGCGACGCCGAGCAGATCGACGCCAAGCTGGCCGAGACCGAGAAGCGCAACCTGCGGCTCTACGGCTACGGGGCCAAGGGCTTCACCCTGTCGATGATCGAGACGGCGATGGACCTGACCGACAGCCAGGTCAGCATCGGGGTGATCCGCCAGATCCTGGCCGCCGGCCGCGAGATGCTGACCGAGCCGGTCGAGCCCCTGCCCGGCGTCGAGAAGGCCCTGGCCACCCTGTCGGAGCGCTACCGCCTGGTGCTGATCACCAAGGGCGACCTGCTGCACCAGGAGCAGAAGCTGGCCGCCTCGGGCCTGGGCGACCTGTTCGCCGCCGTCGAGATCGTGTCCGAGAAGGACGCCGACACCTATCGCCGGGTGTTCGCCCGCCATGGCACCGGGCCTGAAGCTGCGGTGATGGCCGGCAATTCGGTGAAGTCCGACATCATCCCGGCCCTGGACGCCGGCGCCTGGGCGGCGCTGATCCCCTACCCGCTGGTCTGGGCGCACGAGGCGGCGACCGCGCCGAAGGAGCATGCGCGATATGCGGAGCTGGGGTCGATCGGGGAGCTGCCGGCGTGGGTGGATTCGCTCACTTGAAACCCTCTCCCATGGGGAGAGGGAGGGGCCCAAGCGAAGCTTGGGAGGGTGAGGGGGTGGTGAGCCAGCCGGAGTGCCGGCACGCCGTCAACCGTCCCTAACCCCTCACCCTCCCACCGCTACGCGGCGGGTCCCTCCCTCTCCCTCCGGGAGAGGGTGAAGTTAGATATCCAGTCCCGCGCCGGCCGCTCGAACAGCACCAGCGACAAATAGGCCAGCGGGATCAGGGCCAGCACCCAGAACAGCACCCACAGCCGCAGGGCGTCGCCGGTCAGGCCCCAGTCGGCCACGCCGATCCAGTTGATCCCCATCTTCAGGGCGATGGGGTGCAGCAGATAGAGGCTGAAGCTCAGTTGGGCCCAGGGCGCCAGGCGGCGGCTGACCCCGCCCTGATGACCGGCCGCGTCGGCGGCGACGCCGGCCAGGCCCAGGGCGTAGACGATCAGCAGCAGCAGGGTCCGCTCGATCCGCAAGGTCGAGGCCACCAGGAACACCGCCAGCAGGCCCCACATCCAGAACCGGGCGAACGGCAGCCGTCCCAGCACGTCGCGCAGCTGGAACGCCAGCATGCCCAGCAGGAAGCCCGGCACGGCGCGCAGCACGCCGAAGTTCCAGGTCCACTGGTGGAAGGGCATCTCGCCGTCGGGGTTCAGCAGCAGCACGAGGAAGCTGGCCACCGTCACCAGGGCCGTGACGATCCGCCCGCGCCCGGTGATCCAGAACAACAACGGCAGGGCCAGGTACATCCCCATCTCGGCGCTGATCGCCCAGCTGACGAAGTTCCAGGTCTGGCTGTGGCAGGTATGCCAGGCATGGACGAAGAGCACGTTGGGCGCGATGCAGGCCAGGTCGTAGCGCTTGGGGTCGACATCGCCGCCCCAGCCCATCGCCCCGGCCGCCCAGACGCCGACGAACACCAGCATGGTCGCCCAGTGCAGCGGCCCCAGCCGCGCCACCCGCTTCTTCAGGAAGGTCCCGTACTTGTTCCAGCCGCTCAGCCGGCCGGTATAGATCGCCGCCATCACGTAGCCGGAGATCAGGAAGAACAGATCCACGATCAGGCTGAAGCCCTTGATCATGTCGTCCGCCACCTGCCAGCGCCCATCCAGGTTGATGTAGCGGTTGAAGTGGAACACCACGATCATCAGCGCCCCGACGATGCGCAGGGCGTCGAGATGCAGCATGTCCTCGGAGTCGGGCTTGAGGGCGGGCAGTGCTTTCATCGGCCAAGGGATGGGACGCAGCGGGGCGATGGTCAAGTTTGCTGACGGGGACATGCCCTTGCGGCGTGTCCCCGTCTGTAGGCCCTACCGCAACGCCGGCCCCTTGGC
>NZ_JBFTZS010000287.1:0-6002 GCF_056406675.1 Caulobacter sp. P1_B12_2
GCGACAACACCGGCGGTCTGGTCGGTTTGCTCGGATACGGCTCCAACCTGCAATCCACGACCTCGACCGCCGTGGTCGCCGGCCGCAACAATGTCGGCGGCGCTGTGGGGTCCAATAGCGGCACGCTCTACTACGTCGAAGCCAGCGGGGCGGTCACCAGCAGCAGTGCGCACGTTGGCGGCCTGGCCGGGTACAACAACGGCACGATCGACCAAAGCATCGCCCGTGGCGACGTCATGGGCGCGGGCGGCGTCGGCGGCCTGGTCGGCTATTCCACCGGGACGATCTCGAACAGTTCGGCCAGCGGCGACGTGACCGGACTGGAAATCGAGGACGAGAATGGCGACGCGGTCATGGCCAGCGTCGGCGGCCTGGTCGGTCTGGACTATTACGGCAGCGTCTACTCTTCATCGGCTTCAGGCGCGGTCGGCGGCAAGGGGTCCTATTTCGGCGGCCTCCTGGGCTACGTTTACGGCGCATCGGTTCAGGACAGCTTCGCGACGGGCGCGGTCACCGGCCAGCATGACGTCGGCGGCCTGATCGGCGCCGCCGGCAATCTCTACCTCGTCAACAGCTACGCCACCGGCGCGGTGACGGGCGGCGACTATGACGGCGCATACGACGTCGGCGACGAAGCGTCGGCGACAGGCGGCCTGATCGGTCTTGTCCGCGACAGCACCACGATCGAAGCCAGCTACGCCGCCGGCAAGGTCATCGGCGCCGACAACACCGGCGGCCTGGTCGGCCTCGCCGCCAGGAACCTCGGGGTCAATAACAGCTGGGCTACGGGCGACGTCACCGGCGCGGACAATGTCGGCGGCCTGATCGGTGGGATCACGCTGCAGTATTACGCCTCGGCTTCGCTCAACAACACCTACGCCACGGGCAAGGTGACCGGCGCGACCGGCGTCGGCGGCCTGGTCGGCTTCGTTCAGGGGCAAAGCCATTACGATTCGGAGGAGGACGAGACCTATACCTCGTCGGTCGAGATCAATGACAGCTACGCCAGCGGCGCGGTGTCGGGCGACTACGCCGTCGCCGGCCTGGTCGGCGAGAACGATCACGGCATCCTGAACATCGCCAATGTCTATGAGACCGGTTCGGTCACGGGCCTGGGTTCGGTGGGCGGGCTGCTCGGCTACATGCACAGCGGCGTCACCATCGACGGCGGCTACGCCACCGGCGCGGTGTCGGGCGACGCCGCCGTCGGCGGCCTGTTCGGCACCTATGCCGGCAGCCTGGTCTCCAACCTCTACTGGGATATCGACTCCAGCGGGGCCACCGTCTCGCGCGGCAACACCCCGGCCGATCTGGCCAACACCACCGGCCTGACCCGCGACCAGGCGTTCACCGCCGACTCCTACGCCCTCGACGGCGACCGCTGGGTCTTCATCGACGGCGTGCGGCCGCTGCTGGCCAGCGAATGGTCGAGCACCATCAACAATGTCCACCAGCTGCAGCTGATGGCCCATGGGGTCGAGAGCGGCTACGTTCTCGGTCGTGACATCTCGGCCGCCGAGACCGCCACCGGCGGCAGCGGCGTGTTCAAGAACGGCTTCGCGCCGATCGCGTCCTTCTATGGTTCGCTGGACGGCCAGGGTCACAAGATCTCGGGCCTGACCATCAACAGCGCCGCCGGCAATGTCGGCCTGTTCGGCACGCTCGAGAGCGAGGCCTCCGTCCGGGATCTAGCCCTGGTCGGCGGCTCGGTCACCTCGACCGGCGTCGGCTATGTCGGCGCGATCGCCGGCACGAACAACGGCTTGATCACCACGGTGTCGAGCACGGCTTCCGTGACGGGCCTGGCCCAGAACAACGCCTATGCGGGCGGTCTGGCGGGCTACAACGCCGGGAGCATCGAGCGGTCCGCGTCGAAGGGCGCGGTGATCGGCGGCGTCGTCGGCGGCGTCTCGGGCCTCAACGGCGGGTCCATCAGCGACAGCTACGCCAGCGGCGTCCTGAACGGCTCGACGAAGGTCGGCGGCATCACCGGCGAGCTCTCCGGCGCTGGCTCGCTCAACACCGTTTTGAGCACGGCCAGCCTGACTTCCGGCTCGACCAAGGTCGGCGCCCTGGTCGGCTACAGCAACAACGGCACGGTCAACAACGGCCGCTGGAGCACCTCGCTCAGCCCGAGCGTCGGCGTCTATGGCGCGGGCGCGGGGACGGGAGAGAACAACCTCGGCTACTCCACCACCGATCTGCAGGACGAGACCAAGACCGCCGACGTCTACGCCGGCTTCGACCTCAACGGCGTCTGGGCCCTGGGCTCCAGCGCCGCCGCGTCCAGCGACGGCGTGGCCCACTTCGCCGAGCTTTATCAGGCCGACAATATCCTGGTGGTCAATGCGAGCATCAGCGGGACCTACGGCAACAGCGGATTCTACGACGGTTACGGGCTTTACGGCTATCTGCGTGGCAACGACGCCCTGAACGTCAGCGTCGACGAAAGCGCCTTCGGGTCGACCACCCACGCCGGGACCTACCAGTTCGCCATCGACGCCACGGTGACCGGCGGCGGTTCCTATCGGGTCGTCAAGCTGGGAACCCTGACCATCAACAAGCGCCAGGTCTATGTCGACCTGAAGGGCGGCGTGACCAAGACCTATGACGGCACGAACGCCGCCGTCCTGACCAACGACGCCTTCACCCAGTACAACGTGCGGGACGGCGACAGCCTGACCATCACGGGAACCGGGACCTACGCCGGCAACGGCGTCGGTTCGGGGCTCACGGTCACCGCGGGCGATCTGGTCCTGGGCGGCGCCAACGCCGGCGACTACGAGATCGTCACCGAAGGCCCGCTGGTCAGCAATGTGGGCTACATCAACCACGCCCTGGTCACCGGCACGGTCGCCTCGACCAAGACCTATGATGGGACCAAGGCCCTGGGCGCCAACGCCACCACCAGCCTGACGGGCCTGGTCGGCGACGAGACCCTGGCCGCGACCTTCACGAACGTGGCCTACGCCGACAAGAACGCTGGCGCGGGCAAGGTCCTGACGGGCGGCGTCTCGGTCGACCTGAGCGGTTCGACGGGCGCCAACTACGGGGTCACCTCGTTCGACGTCGCGGGAACGGGCCAGATCGACGCCAAGGTCGTCTCGGCCGGTCTGAGCGGAACGATCACCAAGACCTATGACGGCGCGACGTCCGCGACCCTCGGCGCAAACCTGGCCCTGACGGGCCTGGTCGACGGCGACACGGTCACGGTCGGGGCCGGCGGCGCGGCCTATGCCGACAAGAACGCGGGCGCGGGCAAGACCGTCACCGCCAACGGCGTGACGATCGGCGGCGCGGACGCGGGCAACTACGTCCTGGCCTCCAACACCGCCTCGGCCGCCATCGGTCAGATCAACGCCAAGGTCATCACGGCCGGCCTGGGCGGAACGGTCACCAAGACCTATGACGGCGCGACGACGGCCACCCTCGGCGACAACCTGGCCCTGTCGGGTCTGGTGTCCGGCGACAAGGTCACGGTCGGCGCCGGCGGCGCGGCCTATGCCGACAAGAACGCCGGCTCGGGCAAGACCGTCATCGCCAACGGCGTGACGATCGGCGGCGCGGACGCGGGCAACTACGTCCTGGCCTCGACCACGGCTTCGGCCAATGTCGGTACGATCCTGCAGAAGGCGCTGACCGTCACCGCCGACAACAAGGTCAAGAACCGCAACGACGCCGACCCGGCCCTGACCTACGCGTCGACGGGCCTAGTGGCGGGCGACAGCCTGACCGGCGCCCTGACCCGCGACGCCGGAGAGGCGGCCGGAACCTACGGCATCCTGCAGGGCACGCTGAGCGGCGGCGGCAACTACGCCGTCACCTTCAACCGCGCCTTGCTGACCATCAACCTGGGCATTCCGCCGGTCGAGAACCTGATCATCCCCTACATCCCCGCCGAAGGCGGCGGATCGACGGCCGGCGGCGGTTCGATCGGCGGCGGCGGCGCGGGCGGCCAGGCGGACGGCGGCAACAGCGTCGGCTTCCAGCTGGCGGTCCAGGACGCCGGCGGCCAACCCGCTTCGAACCAAGACCAGGGCGGCGACGACACCGCCACCTGCGCGGCCGGCGAAGCCTGCCAATCGGCTCCCTACACGCAGGGCGGCTCCACGTCCGGCGCCATCCACTTCCAAGGTTTCATGCAATAATGAGCAAGCTGATCAAGACGGCGAGCGTCCTGTTGGGCGCGACCTTCGCCGTGACCGCCACTGGCGCCGCTCACGCCCAGGTGGTCGAACGGAACCTGCCGCCGGCGCCGAAGGCCGACCTGCTGCAACTGGGCCCCAACCTCGTGGCGGCCGACCAGGACGACACCCCGATCGGTCCCGCCCTGAGCGGCATCGTCGTGCTCGGCGCGTCCACGCCGGTTGCGGCCGCGCCGGCTCCCGGGATCGACGCCAGCGCCGTGTCGCGCCTCAACACGCCCGCCGGTCAGGCCGTGCTCAAGCCCTTCCTGGGCCGCAAGCTCAGCAAGAAGCTGATCGCGGAAGTCGAGGCGGCGATCGCCGGCTACTATCGTCGCGAAGGCTATCCGTTCGTGGCGCTGCAAACCCCGCCGCAGGAGATCACCTCCGGCGTGGTGCAGTTCCGCGTCATCGAGTTCGCGCTGGGCAAGGTTTCGGTGACGGGCGCGGCGCGCACCGACGCCGGCTATGTCGCCAGCCGCGTGCGCACGGTTCCGGGTCAGCCGATCAACGGCGATCACCTGGCCGAGGATCTGGACTGGCTCAACCGCAACCCCTTCCGTCGGATCGACGCGGTGTTCACGCCCGGCGCGAACCTGGGCGACAGCGACCTGCGTCTGCAGGTGACGGAAAGCCGTCCGTGGCGGGTCTATGGCGGCTACGCCAACAGCGGCACGCCCTCGACGGGTCGCGATCGCTACTTCGTCGGCGCCAGCGCCCTTCTGGGCCAGGACACGGTGCTGTCCTACCAGTTCACCGGCGGCGACAAGGCCTTCGACAGCGACCCGAACTACGCCAGCCACGCGGCCACGCTGTTCGCGCCGTTCGCGCCGCGCCAGGCCGTGCAGCTGACGGTGTCGATGGTGGAGAGCAACGCCGCGGTCCAGGCGTTCGACATCAAGTCGACCACCACGGAAGTCACGCTCGGCTATGTGGGCGCGCTGTCGAACTTCAGCGGACTGGTGGGCGACATCTCGGCCGGCGTCGAGGCCAAGCGCCAGAAGCGCGAGATCTTCTTCGGCGCCGCCTCGGTGCTGAACCAGCCGGTCGACGTCTATCAGCTCTATGCGGGCTGGACCCATGCGGCCACCGACCGGTTCGGCCGCTACGACGCGGACGTCAGCCTGCACGTCAGCCCCGGCGGCGTCAGCGACAAGAACAGCAAGGCCGCGTTCAACGCCTATTCCAGCGGTCGCGTGACCAAGGCCGACTACGCCTATCTGCGCGGCTCGTACGACCGAGTCACCCGCCTGGGCGACGTCAGCCTGGTCACCCAGGTGATCGCCCAGTACGCCGATGTCGCCTTGCCGGAGAGCGAGCGGATCGGCCTGGGCGGCGCGAGCCTGGTGCGAGGCTACAGCCTCGACGACGGCGCCTTCGACCGGGGCCTGGTCGTGCGCAACGAACTGCGCTCGGCGATCTTCAACAAGGTGCTCGGCCCGGTCAGCGTCGCGCCCTACGTCTTCCTCGACGCGGGTTGGGGCAAGGACGAGGCGACCAGCAAGGAGAGCAACCCGCTCTCGACCGGCCTGGGGCTCGACCTGCGGATCGCCAACCGGTTCAGCGTGGCCGCCACCGGCGGCTATGCCTGGAACGACGCGCCCGCCACCCAGGACGGCGACTGGCGCGCCGACGTCCGCCTGACCGTCGCCTTCTAGGGTCGCGCTTCAGTCCGCGAGTCTGACGAGGGTCGGACGCTTGGCCACACGGCCCGGTGTCCGACCCTTTGTCGTGAGGCGTTCGCCCGGAGCTCGATGCGCCTGTCGTCGCGCCGGCGCAGACTCCGCGGCACGGGCGGACCTCTTCCATGGTCCGCCC
>NZ_JBFTZS010000288.1:0-5962 GCF_056406675.1 Caulobacter sp. P1_B12_2
GTTCATGCTCGCCCAGCGTTGGAAAGAGCATCAGGACAGCGAAGCCGCCCACAAGATGGTCACCAGCCACCTGCGCCTGGTGGCCAAGATCGCCATGGGCTATCGCGGCTACGGCCTGCCGATCGGCGAGGTGATCTCCGAGGGCAATGTCGGCCTGATGCAGGCCGTCAAGAAATTCGAGCCCGACAAGGGCTTCCGCCTGGCCACCTACGCCATGTGGTGGATCCGCGCCTCGATCCAGGAATACATCCTGCGCTCTTGGTCGCTGGTGAAGATGGGCACGACCGCCGCGCAGAAGAAGCTGTTCTTCAACCTGCGCAAGGCCAAGAGCCAGATCGAGGCCTTCCAGGACGGCGACCTGCGTCCCGACCAGGTCAGCGCCATCGCCACCAAGCTGGGCGTGCTGGACAGCGAGGTCATCTCGATGAACCGCCGTCTGGGTGGTCCCGACGCCTCGCTGAACGCGCCGCTGCGCGCCGACGGCGAGAGCGAGTGGCAGGACTGGCTGGCCGACGACGATCAGGTCTCGCAAGAGACGGTGGTCGCCGAGAACCAGGAAAAGTCCATGCGGATGAGCCTGCTCGAGGAGGCCATGGTCGAACTCACCGACCGTGAACGCCACATCCTCACCGAGCGGCGCCTGAAGGACGACCCGACCACCCTGGAAGACCTGGCCTCGCAATACGGCGTCAGCCGCGAGCGGGTCCGCCAGATCGAGGTCCGGGCCTTCGAGAAGCTGCAGAAGTCGATGCGCGAAGCCGCCATCGCCAAGAACATGGTCGAAGCCTAGTCCGCCGAGACCTGAACAAGTGGAGCGCCCCGGATCGCAAGGTCCGGGGCGTTTTTCGATGACCGACACCCCTCCCCAACTGATCCTCCTGCCGGGCCTGCTGAACGACGCCGAGCTTTGGCGCGACCAGGTCAGCGGCCTGGCCGACGTCGCCCGCTGCCAGGTCGCCGACCTGACGCGGGGCGAGAGCCTGCGGGAACTGGCCGAGCAAGTTCTGGCCGACGCCGAGCCGACCTTCGCCCTGGCCGGGTTCTCGATGGGCGGCTACGTGGCCCAGGAGATCGCCCGGATCGCGCCCGAGCGGATCCAGC
This sequence comes from Caulobacter sp. P1_B12_2, assembly GCF_056406675.1. NCBI lineage: Bacteria > Pseudomonadati > Pseudomonadota > Alphaproteobacteria > Caulobacterales > Caulobacteraceae > Caulobacter > Caulobacter sp. P1_B12_2. Next base: position 1,102 of record NZ_JBFTZS010000288.1, read on the forward strand.
GCCTGGCCCTGATCGACACCGCCATCCGCGCCGACACCCCCGAACGGGCCGCCCAGCGCCGCGCCGTCAACGCCGCGGCCGGCCGCGAGGGCGCCTTCCTGGGCGTCGCCGACCGGCTGATGGCCAGCTATGTCGACGCCTCGCGCCTGGGCGACAAGGACCTGACCGGCCGCATCCAGGCCATGACCCAGCGGCTGGGCCGCGAGGTCTTCCTGCGCCAGAACGGCCTGCCCCGCGAGGACGGCGCGGCCGCCCTGCGGGCCCTGCGCTGTCCGATCGTCATCGTCTGCGGCGAGCACGACGCGATCACCCCGCTGGCCGGCCAGCACGAGATGGCCCACGCCATCGGCTGCACGCACATGGTGGTGATCCCGAACGCCGGCCACATGACGCCGATGGAAGCGCCCGACGCGGTCAACGCCGCCCTGCGCCGCTGGCTGGCGCGTTAGCCGCCGTCCAACCGAAAACGCCCCGCTTTCGCGGGGCGCCTGGATCTAGAAGCTCAGCTGAACGCCCGTCCGGAAGGTCCGGCCGTAGCGTTCGTTCTCGCCCAGCCGGTGGTCGTCGCCGACGAAGGTGCGCCACGGCTTGTCGTTGAGGTTCGAGCCCTCGACGAAGATGCTGGCGGTCTTGCCGAAGGCGTAGGCGACGCGGGCGTCGACCTGGCCATGGTCGTCCCACCACACGTCCGAGGCCTGGTCGGCGCCGRTCGTGTAGAGGAACTTGGAGCGGTAGGAATAGGCCACCCGGGCCGAGAATCCGTACTTCTCGTAGAACAGCTGGGCCGTGGCGACGGTCTTGGACTGCTGGGCCAGCGGCAGGCTGTCGGTGCGGCCGGGCACGCCCCGCAGCGTCGAGTCGATCAGGGCCAGGTTCACGCCCACGCCGATGCCGTTCAGGGCGTCGGGCAGGAAGGTCAGCTGCGATTGGGCGTTGAACTCGACGCCCGTCACACTGGCCTTGCTGGCGTTCAGGGGCGTGGTCACCGCCGCGCCGGTCAGGGCCACGCCGCCGAAGGTTCCACTCTGGTTCAGCAGGGTCTGGGTGAAGATCGGGTCCTGGATGTCCTTGAAGAACACCGCGGCCGACAGCAGGCCCTGGCCCGGCAGGTAGTACTCGACGCCGGCGTCCAGATTGGCCGACAGCAGCGGCTTCAGATCGGGATTGCCCTGGGTGACCGTGTCGGCCGTGGCGTCGACGGTGATGGCCGGAGCCAGCGACACATAGTCCGGACGACCGATGGCGGTGGTCGCCGCCGCGCGCACCACGAGACGCTCGGTGACGTCCATCTTGGCGTTCAGGCTCGGGAACCAGTTGGTGTACTTGTTCGAACCGGTGGTGTCGGGACCGCGCGTCGAGGTGACGTTGTTGAAGGTCTTGGCCGTGTAGTCACCGTCGGTGGTTTCGACCCGCAGGCCGGGGACCAGGGTCACGCGTCCCATCTTCAGCGTCGCCATGGCGTAGCCGGCATAGATCTTTTCGGAGACGTCGTAGTCGCTGAGCAGGGCGGTGCTGAGCGACTTGGCGGCGTTCAGCTTCAGCGTCGTTGGGTTGGCGGTCACATAGGCCTGGGCCGCCTGGTAGTTGACGGTCGGGCCGAACGGGTAGCGGCCTTCATAGGTCGAGGCCAGGCTGGACGGGTTCAGGGCCGCCAGGGTGAAGGCCGTCGCGCCCGGATCATAGGTCGTATATTCGCGGTCGTTGGTCTTGGAGCGGTCGATCAGCTTGGCGCCGATCTTCAGCTCGCTGTCGTCGCCGATCGCCGCCAGCGGAAAGGCGTAGTCGGCGCGGGCCTGCTTCAGCTCCTCGACGGCCTCGCGACGGTCGTAGTTGGTGCTCTTGAAGATGTAGTTGGCCGGATCGTAGGCCGTGGCCGTCGGGGTCACCTGGAACAGCACCTGCGAGACGTCGTAGGTCCCGGCCATGGTCTTGCCGGTGGCGAACTGGAATTCGCTGCGCAGCGGATCGGTCTTCTCGGCGCGGCTGTAGGCGGCGTCGACGTCCAGATGGCCGACCGGCAGGTTGAAGCGGCCGCCGGCCGAGACCGTCTTGGTGTTGTCGTTCTCGTCCCGGCGACGGACATAGCGGGTGCCCGTGGCCTTGGTGAACGAGCCGGTCGTGGCCGAGGTCGAGACGATCGTGCCGGCGATCGGCAGGCGGAAGCGGTCGCGGGTCTCGTGGTCGGTGAACTTCGAGTACGAGGTCCGCAGGTAGAGCTGGACGTCGTCGCTGGGGCGCCAGTCGAAATTGCCGACGAAGCCCGTGCGCTCGCGGGTCAGGTTGTAGTCGCGGCTGTCGAAGTCGGCCGGGATCGGATTGCCGCCCACCGTGGTCCACGAGGCGCCGGCCACGTTTTGCGATTCGACCGGACGCTTGGAGTAGTTGGCCGAGACCACCGCCCCAAACTGGCCGTTCGGACCGAAGGTGCCGCCCAGCGAACCATCGACCTCGTAGGGGTTCTTGTCGTTCAGGTCGAAGCGGCCGTAGGCGGCGCGGGCGCTGCCGAAGGTCCCATGACGGTCGAAGGCGCTGAGCGTGACGATATCGACCTGGCCGGCGATGGCGCTGGCGTCGAGATCGGCGGTCAGGCTCTTGATCACCTTCACCGAGCCGATCATCGCCGAGGGGATGTCGTCCAGCTTGACCTGGCGGCTGTCGGGCTCGGGCGCGGCGGCGGTCTGGCCGTTGACGGTGACGTTGACGTAGCGGGGATCCACGCCGCGGATGATCACGTAGCGGCCTTCGCCCTGGTCATTGGCCACCGACACGCCCGGCAGGCGGCGCACGGCCTCGGCGACGTTCTGGTCGGGCAGCTTGCCCACGTCGTTGGCGTAGAGGGCCTCGACGAAGTTGTTGGCCACCTTCTTGACCTGCAGCGAGCGGCGCTCGGCGGCGCGGGCGCTGCTGACCACCACTTCGGACACTTCGTCGACGGGCTTGAGGGTCAGCACGACTTCGTTGCCGGCCTCGGCCACGGTGACCGGCAGGGTCGAGGCGCTGTAGCCGACATAGGCCACGGTCACGTCGGTCGGACCCGACGCCACGCCGGTCAGCACGAAGCGGCCGTCGGGACCGGCGGTGGTCGAGCGACCGCCCACCTCGACCCAGGCGCCCGGCAGCGGCGCGCCGGCGGCGTCCACTACCCGGCCACGCAGATCGGCGGCCAGGGCCGGCGTCGCCACGGCCAGCGAGACGAGCGCCAGCGCGCTGACGCGGCGCAGCAACGCGCCCTTGGTGGTGGTGATCATCGGATAGCCCCCGGTACCGCCGCGCAGGTTCGCGCGATCTGTTGGCCGGGGCTGTAGACGGCCCGTGTTGCCGTCCCACGACGGGGCGACGACAGGCGCGTGTAGGTTTTAAGTCACGAAAGTGACGGCGTGACGCTGGTCCGTCGTCAGGCGGCGCCGCGGCCGCCCTTGTCGTCGTCGGTCATGAAGCCCAGCAGACCATCGATGCGCTTGAGCAGCTCGGCGCGGTCCATGCCGCCGGCGGTGACGGACTCCAGGGCGGCGGCGGCCTCGACCAGACGGCTGTCCTTGACCGCTTCCCCGACTTTCCTGAGCTCGACGGCCTGGGCGGCCAGGGCGCGTCGGGCCTGGGCCGGATCGCTGTCCAGCGCCTGGGCGGCGGACTTGACGATGCGCAGGGCCTGCGACAGGCGGGCGGCGGGCGTGCCGCTGGCGTCGGCCTTGCGCTTGCGCGGACCCTTGTACTCGGCCGAATTGAAGCGTCGGCGGTCGGGACCGACATATTGCACGGCCTCGACCCAGTCGCGGGGCTTCAGCGTCACCGCTTCCAGCCGACGTTCCAGATCCTTGATCGTGAACGGCTTGCGCATGAACTCGTGGATGCCGGCGTCCCGGGCTCCGAAGATCGCCTCGGCCGTGGCTTCGGAGGTGCACATGATGATCGGGTTTTCGCGGCAGGCCAGGTCGCTGCGGCGGATCTTCTTGGCCAGAGCCTGGCCGTCGCAGCCGCTGGAGGCGTGCTCGACGAACACCAGCATCGGATCGACCGTGCGGGCCATGCCCCAGCCGGCCTCGATCGAGGTGGCGTGGAAGATCTGGACGTTCCCGACGTGGCGCAGCTGGTCGGCGAGCAGGCGTACGGCGGCCGTGTTCGGATCGACGATCAGCACGCGCTGCATCTTCGACGCGATACGCTGCAAGGTGCGGATGTTGCCGTCGAACACGGGCCTCGGAAGCTCCAAAGATATTTCGCCCGCACACTAGGCGGTCGATGGTAAAAATCCGCTTGATAACCGTTCGTTGCGACAGAACGATCCCGCTTAGGCGGCCAGGCTAGAGCTCAGGCCCGCGTCGAAGTCTTGCAGCAGATCTACCGCCTCGTCGATATCGGCGACAAGCGGCATCCCCAGCGGGAACCTGTAACGCCAGAAACTGGCGATATGGGCGATCACCCCGACCTTCTCGCCCAGCGACAGGAACATCTCCGGCGCGCGCAGCAGGAATTCGCGGAACGCCTGGGGCCGGCCGTTGTCGATCAGGTCGTCGAAGGCCCGGTCATAGACATCCAGCGCCCGCAGGATCGCCTTGCGCTCGGTGATGATGCCCTTTCGCAGGCGCTTGCGGGTGTCGTCGAGAAAGCGCTGGGTCTCGGCGTCGCGGTTGCCGCTGATGGTCAGCCGGCCGATCTCGCCGCTCACGGTCTCCAGCTCCGACCACAGCCGGGTCAGCATCCACTTGTAATAGAGGAAGCCCTTCCAGCTGAAGACGCCTTCCTTGAAGCTCTCGCCGTCCATGACCAGGGTCTCGCGCAGCGGCTCCAGCCGCTCGTCGACATGGGTCGACAGCAGGGCCTCGACCAGGCGGGCGGCATAGGCCCCGGGGGTGACCCGGCC
>NZ_JBFTZS010000289.1:0-5952 GCF_056406675.1 Caulobacter sp. P1_B12_2
CCAGGGCGCCGGCTCGCTGTCGACCGCCTCGACGTCGAACCTCGGCGGCACGCTGCAGTTCTTCACCCGCGACCCGTCCAAGGAGTTCCACGTCCAGACCAACGCCACGGTCGGTTCGGACTCGATGTACCGGGTGTTCGGCCGCGTCGACACCGGCGCCATCGAAGGCCTGGGCGGCCTGCGCGCCTACGTCTCGGCCGTCGACCAGAAGGCCGACAAGTGGAAGGGCGGCAGCGAGCAGAAGCAGCGCCAGTTCGACGCCAAGGTCGTGCTGCCCTTGGGCGAGACCGGCTCGCTGACCGCGTTCTATAACCACTCCGAGCGCCGCGAGCAGGACTACCAGGACATGTCGTTCGACATGATCAAGCGCCTGGGCCGCGACTGGGACAACTTCCAGCCCGACTGGAACAAGGCCGTCGGCGTCGGCGCGGTGCTGAATAACCCGGCCTATTACGCCGGCCCGACCCCGATCCTGAACGGCGGCTACTGGACCGGCGTGGGGACCAACCCCTACGCACAGTACGGCGTGGCCAATCCTGACGACGCCTACTACGCCGGCGCCGGCATTCGCGACGACGACATCTACGCCGTCACCCTGAAGCACGACCTGGGCGAGCTGGCCCGCTTCGACCTGACCGGCTATGGCCACAAGAACGAAGGCCAGGGCCTGTGGTATACGCCCTACACGGTCAGCCCGGGCTACGGCACGGCCGGCTCGACCGCCGCCCCGCTGTCGATCCGCACCACCGAGTACGACATCGACCGCAAGGGCCTGATCGGCAACGTCTATGTCGACCTGGGCGGCCACGCGATCAGCGCCGGCTTCTGGACGGAAGACAACGACTTCCACCAGGCTCGCCGGTTCTACGCCGAGACCCTGGCGGCCCCGTCGCGCGACCCGCTGGACTTCCAGTCCAACCCGTTCCTGACCTCGTGGGAATACAAGTTCAACACCAAGACCACGACCGGCTACATCCAGGATGTCTGGACGATCAACGACGCCCTGAAGGTCAATTTCGGCTTCAAGGCCCTGAAGGTCGAGAACGAGGTCACCTCGATCGTCGGCGCGGTGAACGGCAAGATCGAGAGCAAGGACAGCTTCCTGCCGCAGGTCGGCGTCGTCTATAATCTGAACAACGGCTTCGAGCTGTTCGGCGGCTACACCGAGAACATGGCCGCCTTCGTCTCGGCCGCGACCTCGGGCCCGTTCGCCTCGCAGAACCAGACTGTCGTCAACTACATCCGCGACAACCTCGAGCCCGAGACCTCCAAGACCTTCGAAGGCGGCGTCCGCTACAAGACCGACCGCTTCCAGGGCGTGGCGGCGGTCTATCACGTCGACTTCGAGAACCGCCTGGACAGCGCCAGCACGGCTCCGCCGATCCTGGGCCTGCCGGCGGTCCTGTCGAACGTCGGCGCGGTCGAGACCAAGGGCATCGAGCTGGCCGGCCAGTACCGCCTGACCGACGCCTGGTCGCTGTACGGCTCCTACGCCTACAACGACTCCGTCTATCAGGACGACGTCCCCGGCGCCGGCGGCACGGTCGCCATGAAGACCAAGGACAAGGACGTGATCTTCACGCCCAAGCATCTGTTCAAGGCGGTCCTGGGTTACGACAACGGTACGGGCCTCTTCGCCAATCTCGGCGTCAGCTACACCTCCTCGCGCTGGTACACGTTCGAGAACAACGGCGGAAACGTCGATGGTTTCACCGTGGCCGACCTGACGGTGGGCTACCGCTTCGACGGCGGCGACAACGCCTGGCTGCGCGGCCTGGAGGTTCAGGCCAACATCAGCAACCTGACCGACGAGGACTACATCTCGACGGTCGGTTCGGGCGGCGCGGCCAAGGCCGACCCGGGCGGCACGGCCATGACCCTGCTGCCGGGCGCCCCGCGCCAGGGCTACCTGACGGTGCGCAAGCGGTTCTAGGACCGCGGCGTCATCGACGAGACGAAGGGCCGGAGGGCGACCTCCGGCCCTTTTGTTTTGGGTCGCAGGCAAAAAGAAAGCCCGGCCAAAAGACCGGGCTTGAAGTCATTAGGGAGGAAACGCCCAGGAAGGGCAGAGGCGCTCGGCGCCTCACGGGCTGCTGTTACCGCTAACAGACGCGCCCTGGCAAGCGATTCCTCAAAGGCGCGGCGAGCTGCCGCACCTTTCGCTCCGGGGAAAGGATCTGAACTTTCCCTGCTGACAACGGCCACGCTCGCCGATAGCGTCCCGCGCCATGATCAGACCCTCGCTCCTGGCCATCACGGCCTGCCTCGCCCTGTCGTCGCCGGTCCTGGCGGAAAAACTCACCCCGGAGCGGATCTTCGCCGACCCGGCCCTGAACGGCCCCACGGCCAAGGGCGTGGCCCTGTCGCCGGACGGCAAGCGGGTCACCTATCTGAAGGGCAAGGCCGAGGCGGCCAACGTCCAGGACCTGTGGGCGGCCGACGTCAAGGGCGGCGAGCCCTACCGCCTGATCGACTCGGCGGCCCTGTCGGCCGGCGCCAAGGAGTTGTCGGAGGCCGAGAAGGCCCGCCGCGAACGGGCCCGCGTTTCGGCTCGCGGCATCGTCGAATACAGCTGGGACGAGGAAGGCCGCTTCATCCTGGTGCCGCTGGACGGCGACCTCTATCTGGACAGCGTCGCCGACGGCAAGGTCACCCGGGTCACCGAAACTCCGGGCGACGAGGTCGACGCCAAGGTCTCGCCCAAGGGCGGCTTCGTCTCCTACGTCCGCGACCAGAACCTCTACATCAAGCCCCTGGTCGGCGGGGCCGAGAAGGCCCTGACCACCGAAGGCAAGGACGCCCTGTCGTTCGGCACGGCCGAGTTCGTCGCCCAGGAGGAGATGGACCGCTTCACCGGCTACTGGTGGAACCCCAGCGAGACCAGCATCGCCTACACCCGCGTCGATGAAAGCACGGTCGATATCATCCCCCGCGCCGACATCGGCCCGGGCGGCGCCACGGTGGTCCAGCAGCGCTACCCGCGCGCCGGGCGCCCCAACGCCGTGGTCGACCTGTTCGTCCAGGACCTGGCCACGGGCAAGACCGTCCAGATCGACCTGGGCACGAACAAGGACATCTATGTCGCCCGGGTCGACTGGTCGGCCGACGGCAAGACCCTGTACGTCCAGCGCCAGACCCGCGACCAGAAGACCGTCGAGCTGATCGCCTACGACCCGGCCTCAGGCAAGGGCAAGACCCTCGTCACCGACACCGACGCCCACTGGATCGAGCTCGGCGACGACTTCAAGCCGCTCAAGGACGGCAGCTTCCTGTGGTCGTCGGAGAAGTCCGGCTACAAGCACCTCTACCACTACGCCGCCAGCGGCAAGCTGATCGCCCAGGTCACCCAGGGCGACTGGCCGGTCAACGCCCTGGAAGGCGTCGACGAGGCCCGCAAGGTCGCGATCTTCACCGCCTCGATCGACACCCCGTTGGAGCGCCGAATCTACGAGGTGTCCTACGCCAAGCCGGGCAAGCCGAAGGCCCTGACACCGGCCGGCGGCTGGTGGACCGCCAAGGTCGCCGAGACCGGCGGCGCCTTCACGGCCGGCTACAGCGATCCCAAGACCCCGCCCCAGACCGCGCTGTACGACGCGAGCGGCAAGCGGGTGCGCTGGATCGAGGAGAACAAGCTGGCCGAGGGCCACCCCTACTGGCCCTACGCCGCCACCCTGCCCGTTCCTGAGTACGGCGTGCTGAAGGCGTCCGACGGCGAGGTGCTGCACTACGAGATCCTCAAGCCGGTCGGCTTCGACCCTGCCAAGAAATATCCGGCCATCGTCTCGGTCTATGGCGGCCCGCACGCCCAGACCGTCAGCCGCTCCTGGCAGAAGGTCGGCGAGCGTCCGTATCTCGAGGACGGCTACGTGATCTTCAAGCTGGACAACCGCGGCAGCACCAACCGCTCGGCCAAGTTCAAGCGGGCTCTCGACCGCCGCATGGGCACGGTCGAGGTCGAGGACCAGCTGGCCGGCGCCAAGTTCCTGCAGTCGCTGCCTTACGTCGACGCCGACAAGCTGGGCGTGATGGGCTGGTCGTACGGCGGGTTCATGACCCTGATGCTGCTGACCGCGCCCGACAATCCGTTCAAGGCCGGCGCGGCCGGCGCCCCGCCGACCGAGTGGGGCCTCTACGACACCCACTACACCGAGCAATTCATGGGCAAGCCGGACGAGAACAAGGACGGCTACGCCAATTCCGACGCGCTGACCCGCCTGAAAAACCTCAAGCCGAACAGCCTGCTGCTGCTCCACGGCATGGCCGACGACAACGTGATCTTCGAAAACAGCGTCCGCCTGATCGCGGCCCTGCAGAAGAACGCCACGCCGTTCGAGATGATGCTCTATCCGGGCGAGCGCCACAGCGCGCCCGGCAGYAAGACCARGGGCCTGCACGTGCTGAAGACCCACCTGGAGTTCTTCGATCGCCAACTGAAGGGCGAGTAGGCTCGGCTCAGACTTTCGCGTCCCTCCCCCAGTGGGGGAGGCGGCGCGAATGCGCCGGAGGGGGAGCAGTCCCACCTCAGCCATATCCCCCCACCGATCGCTTCGCGATCGCCTCCCCCACGGGGGGAGGGCCTAGAGTAGCCAACACGAAGTCGGCCCGCGCCGCGACGTCGACCTTCGGCAGGATCGACACCGCGTAACCAAGCCGCGCATAGGCGTCCGACAACCGCTCATATTCCGCCCGCGCCGCCGCGAAGTCGTGGAGCCGCTCGGGGTCGTTGACGTAGATCTCCGGCCACGACGGGGTCAGGAACACCCGCTCGTGGTAGCGATGAGCCCGCCCCAGCGGCTCCAGGATCCCCTCGCCCGTCGCCTGCTCCAGGGCGGCCGCCGCGTCGATCAGACCCCGGTCGAAGAACACCCAGCCTTCCAGACCCGAGGCGGCCTCCCGGTCCGCCAGCGCCATGACCACGGCCCGCCGCGCGAAGGCCGCCGGATCGACCCACGGCAAGGCCGCGCCGTCGCCCGCCAGTTCCTCTCGCACGATCCGTCGTCCAGGCTCCTCGACCACGGCGTGGCCCCGCCGCGCGAGTTCGGCCAGCAAGGTCGACTTGCCGCCGCCGGAGCAGCCGGAGATCACGACGAAATGGTTCAAGTTGGACCTCCTACGCTGTCGGTGCATTCTTGAACTCCTTTCCCGGTGGGAGAGGGGTTTGGATACTTATGCTCGGCGGATAGCGAACAAACCCCCGCGATTTCAAAGCCCTGGGATTTCTCGACCCGATTTGATCCTCACCCTCCAAACCGCCCGTATCCTTGACTCACCTCGMCGCRKGGAAAGGGCGCAWGGCCAGCGACCGATGCGGCGGCGGGGGGCGATCGAGCGGGACTGGGCTGGAGGGGGTTACTTCAGCGTGTCCGGGGAGCCTGGCGTTGCAGGCCCCGCCCGCCGTCGGCGTCGAACGGGGACAAAGCGCGTGTATTGCCCATTGGCCCGCGCCCCCGGCGACTGGGACTGGCTCGAAAGGGTCGGTTCCGGGTCCGGCTAAGCCTCAACAGGGCTGCCCACCGGATGCTGGCGGATAACGATGGCGCGGAGCGGTCGGCTTCGTCGAAACGGTATTTGTCTCAAACACTCCGGACGATGTCCGGCGCTCCGCGACCCTTTCCATTCCCTCAGCGGGTTTCCGCGTGAGCATGAGAGATCGTGCCCGCCAACACTTGCCCCCACCTGACCGCTTCGCGGTCTGTCCGCCCCCACAGGGGGCGGAGGACGCGCGCGCCGCGCCGGCGGCGGCTCCTCTTCCCCCTGTGGGGGAGGACGACCGCGAAGCGGTCCGTAGGAGGCAAGTGTTCGGCGCACCGAGCGACCTTGATTTGACTTCCGTAGCGAAAGAAGACGAACCTTCGCATACGAAACAACCGAAAGCCGCCGCGTGACCTCCTACACCGACCTGCTCGCCGCCATGACCGCCACCGAGACCGGCTTCACCGCCCAGGTCACCGA
>NZ_JBFTZS010000290.1:0-5912 GCF_056406675.1 Caulobacter sp. P1_B12_2
CCCACAGGGGGAAGAGGAGCCGTGCGCGGCGTCCTCCGCCCCCTATGGGGGCGGACAGGCGGCGAAGCCGCCAGGTGGGGGCAAGTCAGTGAGCCACTACCACCGCAACATCCACTTCCCGATCACCGCCCCCAACACGCCGGTGCCCAGCACCCCCAGGGTGTACCAGGTCCCCACGAACACCATCGTGCTCTCGCCGCAGTGCAGGCCGTAGACCGTGGCCGCCACGCCGCCGGCGAAGGCGCCGGCCGCGAAGCCGGTCAGGGCCGGGCGGGTGGGCGCCATGCCGCGCAGCACGATCAGCGTCGCGGCCAGACCCGGCAGGGCCAGGGTCAGGATGTAGCGGAAGCAGACCTTCCACGATCCGCCCATCATCATCGACCGGCGATGCTCCCAATCGGCGGCCAGCCACTGGCCGAAACCCATGCCGACGAAGAGCGCCAGCACCACCGCGCCGAACAACAGGGCCTTCCTGGGGACGCCCTCGGGCCGGGCCAGGCGCTCCAGGGCCCAGAAGCCCGCCACGCCCAGCAGGGCGGTGTACATCGCCTTCATCCAGAACATCCGGCCGGTCATGGCCTGGGCCAGGTCCTGGCGCGTGCCCAGCCAGGCCAGCACCATCACCAGGGCCGCCAGGCCGCCGGCCACGGCCAGGCCGATGAACCGACGCTGCACCGCCCCCGCCGGGATGGCGCGAGGCCGCGCCGCCAGTTGATCGATCAGATCATCCGTCCGCACGACCGCGCATCCTTTCTCCGAGGCTCTTCAGCGCCCGGTGCAGCGCGACCTTGGCCGCGCCCTCGGAGACGCCGGCCCGCGCCCCGGCCTGGGCCAGGCTGAGGCCCTCGATCTTGACGTCGCGGACCAGATTGCGCTGGCGTTCGGGCAGGGTCTCCAGAGCGCGGTCCAGGTCCATGGCCGAGCCCGGCTCGGGGGCGTAGGCGGCCAGGACCTCGACATAGTCGTCGATCGGAACGGTCGCCCGCACCTTGCGCCGCCGCCAGTGGTCGATCAGCTTGTAGCGCGCCAGGGCGAAGGCCCAGGGGGTGAACGGCTGGGCGCGATCGTAGGTCGCGCGCCGCGTATGCACCGCCATCAGGGTCTCTTGCACCAGGTCCTCCACATCGCCGGGAGCGTCGCGCATGCGGCGCTCGAAATAGACGCGGAGCCGGCCGCCCAGTTGTGACAGCAACAGCCGATAGGCCGGGGCGTYGCCGTCCAGGCCCAGCAGCATCAGCGCCTTCAGGGCGGCTTCGGTTTCCGTCACGCCTCCCCCTTGTTCGCGCGAGACGGGCCGATGGTTACACCGCGTCGCCCAAAGCAGAAAGCGGGGGCGAGCGGGAACCGGGCCCGATGATTTTCGGCGCGCCGCTTTTTTGTTCGGATACCGGTGTAACCTTTCGTGGCGCCCGTCCGTAACTCCCCTTTGACCGCGCAGAACGGGCCGACGAACGGCGCCGGGCGCGGCCAGACCCAGACGAAGGAAACGTCCCCCATGAACAAGACCCCCGCTCTCGCCCTCGCCGCCGTGTTCGCCCTGAGCGCCGGCGCCGCCATGGCCCGCGACGACATGAAGCCCGCCAAGGTCGAAATGGAGAAGTGCTACGGCGTCGCCAAGGCCGGCCACAACGACTGCAAGGCCGGCGCCGGCACCTCGTGCGCGGGCACCTCGAAGGCCGACTATCAGGGCGACGCCTGGAAGAAGGTCGCCAAGGGCACCTGCACCAGCATCAAGACCCCGACCGGCATGGGTTCGCTGACGCCGAAGGCCTAAGCCGCCCTCCCCAACACTGTCATCCCGAACGAGCGCGCTTCGCTTCGTCCGGGATGACAGGCTTTTGATGTCGCAGAAGAACACCCCAATGCCCCCCACCGCCGGTCTCGGCCTCAAATCGCAGCACTACGCCGAGGCCCTCGCGGCCGACGCCGACGGCCTGTGGTTCGAGGTCCATCCCGAGAACTACATGGCCGCCGGCGGGCCGCGTCTGCGCTGGCTGGAGGCGATCCGCCAGAAGCATCCGGTGTCGCTGCACGGCGTGGGCCTGTCCCTGGCCGCCGACGCCGATCCGGACCCCGCGCACCTGGCGGCCCTGAAGGCCTTGGCCGACCGGTTCGAGCCGTTCGTGGTGTCCGAACACCTGGCCTGGAGCACCCATCGCGGCGTCCACCAGCCCGACCTCCTGCCCTTCCCCCGCACCCGCGCGGCGCTGGACCGCATCGCCGCCAATATCGGTCGCACCCAGGACGTCCTTGGACGGACGATCCTGGTCGAGAACCCGTCTCTGTACCTGCCGCTGACCGGTCACGACCTCGACGAGACCGATTTCCTGATCGCCCTGACCCGCCGCACCGGCTGCGGTCTGCTGGTCGACGTCAACAACGTGTTCGTCAGCGCCAGCAACCTGGGCTACGCGGCCGAGGCCTATCTGGACGCCTTGCCCGCCGAAGCGATCGGCGAGATCCACCTGGCCGGGCACGGCGTCGACGAGGGCGGATCAAGCCTGCTGATCGACACCCACGGCGCGCCGGTCAGCGAAGCGGTCTGGGCGCTCTATCGCCGCCTGATCGACCGTGTCGGCCCTCGCCCGACCCTGATCGAGCGCGACGACGACATCCCGGCCTTCACTGTGCTGATGGTTGAGCGTGACCGAGCGCACAAGGTGCTGGCCACGACGCGACATTCGTTATTCCCTGCATCCTCGGTTGAGCCCAGGTCCGCCTCGCCCGAGCCTGAACTCGCCGGGAGATGACGATGGAAAACCCCTTGGGAAAATTCCAGGACGCCTTCGTCAAGGCGCTCGAGCAGCGCGCGGGCGCGCCCATCGCCGCCTGGCTGCCGGACGGCGAAGCCGAGCCCCCCGGCCTGGCCGTCTATCGCAACACCATCGCCAAGGGCTGCGTCGACGCCCTGGCCGCCAATTTCCCGACCGTGACCAGCCTGGTCGGCGAGGAATGGTTCGAAGCGGCCGCCGCCCTGTTCGCCGACGAGCATCCGCCGACCACCGCCGCGCTGCTGGTCTATGGCGAGGGCTTTCCGGACTGGCTGGACCGCTTCGGCCCGGCCGAGGAACTGACCTATCTGTCGGCCATGGCCCGCCTGGACTGGATGTGGACCATCGCCCTGTTCGCCTACGGGATCGATCCCCTGCCGCCCGAGGCCTTCGACCTGGCGCCGGAGGTCCTGGCCGCCGCCCGTCCGCGCCTGCATCCCAGCGTGGGCTTCGCCTGGTTCGAGACCGGCCTGCCCGGCCTGTGGCTGGCGGCCCGCGAGCCGGAGCCCGGCGAGATGGAGCTGGTCGAGGACCCGCAGGGCGTCCTGATCGTCCGTCCCGACGACCTTGTGAACAGCCGGCTGCTGGACGCCGCCGGCTTCGCCTTTCTGACCGCCGTCCGCCAGGGCGCGCCCCTGGGCGAGGCGATCACCGCCGCCGGAGCGGCCGATCCGACGGCCGACCTCGCGGCCCTGTTCGCCGCCCTGATCGCCGACGGCGTGTTCACCGGCCTGGACCTTGGAGATCCCGCGTGACTGAACAGATGCTCGTTYCCGCCGCCCGGCGCTCCTGGAGCCGACCGCTCGACCAGCTGGCCGCGCTGGCGCACCGCGCCCTGCCCGACGGCCTCCTGAGCCTGGTCGCGCGCCTGGGCATCGCCTCGGTGTTCTTCCTGTCGGGCCGCACCAAGGTCGATGGGATCCTGCACATCACCGACGGGACCTATTCGCTGTTCGCCGACGACTACGCCCTGCCGCTGATCCCCTCCGACGTCGCCGCGCACCTGGCGACCTACAGCGAGCACCTGTTCTCGATCCTGCTGGTGCTGGGCCTGTTCACCCGGCTCTCGGCGCTGGCCTTCCTGGGCATGACCCTGGTGATCGAGGTGTTCGTCTATCCCGACGCCTGGAGCACCCACCTGTCGTGGGCCGCGATCCTGCTGTTCCTGGTGGCGAAGGGCGGGGGAAAGTGGAGTTTGGATCGGGTGCTGGGCATTCGGTGAAGCGCGGCGGAGGGGGCGTCCCGCTATCACCAGCCCCCGTACCGCGGCCCGAACCGGTGATGCAGCTCATCCACCTCGCGCTCGGCGTCTCGGGCCGCCCATTCCGCGCGGCGGCCGTCCTCCACCGCCTGGCGGCGTTCTGACCGCAGGCGGTTCAGGCGGTCGCGCAGCTCGTGCTTCTGCTCGTCGTTCAGCTTGGGATTCTTGAGTTCGTCTTCCACGCCTCGCGCGTCGCGGTCGCGGCGCTCGGCGCGGTTGTCGGCGCTCGAGCGGTCCGATTCCGCCTGGCTCAGGCGCGAGACGGCGGCGTGGACCAGCTGTCCGTCGGCATAGCCCACCAGGAAGCCGCGCTCGGGTCCCTGGGGGCAGACCCCGGCGTACGAATTGCCGTTGCGCCCCTCGCTGAAGCCGCGGTCCTGGGTGCAATAGAGCTTCAGCCCTTGGTCGCGGGCCTGGAAATAGGGCGCGGCGTCGGGGACCACCCCGGTCTTGGCGCAGGCCTTGGCGTGCTCGTCCAGCCGGCTTTGCGGACGCCCCGCCTCGCCGTCCTTGAAGCCGACCCCGCCCCAGTCGCCCTGCAGGCAGGCCTCCTTGCTCATGGTGGCGCAGCCCGCCAGCGCGCCGACCACGACGGCAAGTCCCAGAACCCAAGCACGACGCATATGAAAACTCCCCGAAAGCATGGCTTTCGGGGAGCTAAAGCTTGGCCGCCTGAACGGCCGATGAACCGGCGTTATCTCAGTGGACGGTCACGCGGCGCGGGCGCTTCCACAGTTCCTCGGTCAGGGCGTTGGCGAAGCCCAGCCAGCCGAGATAGGGGCTGGAAAAGCCCGAGGCCGGGGCCACCAGCTTGCGGGCCTGCAGGGCATAGGCGCCCGAGGCGGCCAGGGACGCCGTCGCGGCGCCAAGCTGGCCCCCGACGCGCTTGGCGCCGAGAGCCAACCAGAGGGCGTTGAAGCCCTGGACCAGGCTCCAGAGGGTGAGAGCCCGGGTACGCGTGGGGCTGGACGGCGCGTTCCAGATGCGCAGTCCCGAAAGGGTCATGGCGATGAACAGCGGCGGCAGGATCAGGCTGGTYAGGGCCTTGGGCTGATGGGCGACCGGCTCGTGCATCTCGGCGTAGCCGACCGCGTATTCCTCGTCGTCGATCATCTTCTCGTGGCGGCGGCCCAGCAGGGTCGAGGCCAGGATCGCGCCGCCGGCCAGGGCCAGGCCCAGGACCAGCTGCGCGCCGGCCGTGCTGGTGGTTTCGGCCTCGACGTCCATCTCGAACGACTCGCGACCGGCGTGAGTCCGCCTCCCGTGGGATCGGCCATTCGGGATGTGCATGACGGAACTCCTCGCTAAACATGCTTGTAACCCGCCTAGCTGGACCTTGGTTCCCGGGCGACGACACGGTTTGTGAGCCCGTCATGGTCGATTTCCGCCTCGCCCGGTCCGATGACATCCAGACCGTCCGGGTCCTCGAGCGCGCCTCGGCCCAGCGCTTCGTCGGGCTGATGGACGCCCTGGCGGCCGACGAACCCAGCCCGGCGGCGGTGCTGACGGCGCGGATCGCCGAGGGCGGCCTGGTCGTCGCGGTTGAGCGGGAAACGGTCGTGGGGTTCGTGATGTTCCGGACGGTGGAGGCCCGGGCCTATGTCGAGCAGCTCGACGTGCTGCCGGCGTTCGAAGGCCGGCGGATCGGCGCGGCGCTGCTGGACGTGGTGGCGGATCGGGCGCGGACGGCGGGGCTGGAGGGCCTGTCGCTGTCGACGTTCCGCGAAGTGCCCTGGAACGCGCCGTACTACCGGCGGCTGGGGTTCATGGAAGTGGCGGATGACGCGCTGACGCCGGGGATGCGGGAGATCCGGGCCGAACACCTGGCGCGCGGGCTGGATGAGGCCGCGCGGGTGTTCATGGTGYGGGATTTCTAGTCC
>NZ_JBFTZS010000291.1:0-5854 GCF_056406675.1 Caulobacter sp. P1_B12_2
CTGCTGACCTGCGGCATCTATGACAGCGTCGGCAGCTTCGCCTACCGCGTCGGCCTGCCGGCCAAGAGCGGGGTCGGCGGCGGGATCGTCGCCATCGTCCCGGGCAAGGCGGCGATCGCCGTGTGGTCGCCGGAGCTGGACCGGTTCGGCACCTCGGTGGTGGGAACCGTGGCGCTGGAGCGGTTCACGCAGCTGACCAACTGTTCGGTTCTCTAGTCACGGTTCGAACGCCGGGGAGTCTCGGGCGTTGGTGTCGCTCCTCAACCCGCAAGGAGCACCGCGACATGGGCATCTTCAGCACCATCATGGACAAGATTTTCCATCACAAGCCCAAGGCCGCGCCCGCCGCGCCGACGCCGGCTCCCGCCCCGGCCCAGGCGCCCACCGCCGTCGCCGTGGCCCCCGCCTCGCCGCCGCAGGTGATCGACGTCACCGCCTCGCTGGACGACTTGGCCGCCAACGCCGGCCAGAAGCTGGACTGGCGCCATTCGATCGTCGACCTGATGAAGCTGGTCGGCATGGAGTCGAGCCTGACCGAGCGCAAGGAACTGGCTGACGAGCTGGGCTACACCGGCGACAAGGGCGACAGCGCGACGATGAACATCTGGCTGCACAAGCAGGTGATCAAGAAGCTGTCGGAAAACGGCGGCAAGGTGCCGGCGGAGTTGATGGACTAGACGCCTTTCCAAACACTGTCATCCCGGACAGGCCCTGCAAAGCCGGGCGCAGACGGGACCGCCGGAAGCTCTGAGTTCACGCGTCGGTCCCGGATCTTCGCGCTGCGCGCTCGTCCGGGATGACAGCCCTTGGGTCATTGAGTCAGATCAAGGTCGGTCGTCATCGACCGCGCGAAGCTTCGCCGTTCCAGTAACGGAGAGCTTCCATGACCCCTTTCCTCACCTTCGTGATCCTCGCCTTCGGCGCCTTCATGCTGGCCCTGGCGATCGGCCAGATCCAGACGGCGCGGGCCGAGCGCGGCAAGCGCCGCTAGGCCTCCCCGTCGTACCCGACCCCCGTCAGGTACAGCCCATCGGCCGGAGCCACGGGCCCACAAGCCGTGCGGTCCTTCGCCTCCAGCGCCGCCCGCACATCCTCAGCCGTCCACCGCCCCACCCCGACCTCGACCAGGGTGCCGGTCATCGACCGCACCTGGMGATGCAGGAACGACCGAGCCTCGAACACCAGGTGGACCTCGTCGCCGACCCGCAGCACGCGGGCCACGTCCAGCGTCTTCAGCGGCGACTTGGCCTGGCAGGCCATGTCGCGGAACGTCGTGAAGTCGTGAAGCCCGACCAAGGCCTGGGCGGCGGCGTGCATGGCCGCGGCGTCGATCGGCTTCTTGACGTGCCAGACCTTGCCCGCCTCCAGGGCCGGCGGTGCGCGGCGGTTGAGGATGCGGTAGAGGTAGCGCCGCTCGTTGGCCGAGAACCGGGCGTGCCAGTCGTCGGAGACCACCACCGCGTCCAGCACGCTGACCRCCTCGCGCACCAGGTGGGCGTTCAGCGCGTTCATCACCGTTTCGGCCGGCCAGTCGCGCTCCAGGTCGACATGCACCACCTGAGCCGTGGCGTGGACGCCGGTGTCGGTCCGCCCCGCCGCCGCGATCCGGATCGCCTGGCCGGTGAAGGCCGTCACCGCCGCCTCGATCGCCCCCTGCACCGACGGCTGCGAGGCCTGGGCCTGAAAGCCGTTATAGGGCCGGCCGTCATATTCGATCGTCAGGCGGTAGCGGGGCATCAGGCCAGGACCGTGCCGGCCGCCAGCGGGAAGCCGCGCAGGAAGATCTCGGCGTCCTGGGCGCCCTTGCCTTCGCGCTGGGCCTTGAGCAGGCGCACGGCGCCGTCTCCACAGGCGATCAGCAACGTATCGTCCAGCGGGACACCGGGGACGCCCTCACCGTGCTCGACGCGCGACAGCAGGGCCTTCACGCGCACCGGGCCCTTCTCGCTCGGCGCCTCGAACCACGCGCCCGGAAACGGGGAAAGCCCGCGGATGTGGCGGTCGACCTCGGCGGCCGGGCGGGTCCAGTCGATGCGGGCCTCGGCCGACTTGATCTTCTTGGCGTAGGTCACGCCCTCCTCCGCCTGCGGGACCTCGCGGGCCCCGCCGCGCTCGATGGCGGCCAGGGCCACGGGCAGCATGCGCGAGCCGACGGCGGCCAGCTTGTCGTGCAGGGTCCCGCCGGTCTCCAGGGCGTCGATCCGCACCTGCTCGCCCATCAGCACCGGGCCTTCGTCCAGGCCGACGCTCATCCGCATCACCTGGACGCCGGTCACCGCATCGCCGGCCATGATCGCCCGCTGGATCGGCGCCGCGCCGCGCCAACGGGGTAGCAGCGAGGCGTGCAGGTTGAAACAGCCCAGGCGCGGGGCGTCGAGCACCTCGGCCACCAGGATCTGTCCGAAGGCCACGACCACGGCGGCGTCGAGATCCAGCGCCTGGAAGGCCTCGATCTCCTCGGGCGTCTTCATCGATACGGGCGTGCGCACCGGCAGGCCCAGGCTTTCGGCGAAGGCGTGGACCGGCGAGGGCTTGAGGTCCTGGCCGCGACCGCGCGGGGCGGGCGGCTGAGAATAGACGCAGACGATTTCGTGGCCGGCGGCGACGAGCTCGGCCAGGCAGGCGACGGAGAAATCGGGGGTTCCGAGGAAGGCGATGCGCATGGGGGCGGTTTAGCGGCCTAACCCCTCGGGGGAAAGCCGGAGTCGGAACCTTCACCGTGGATCGCCGTTCTATGAGCGACCCAGTTTTCCAGGAGGAAACGCCATGCGCTCCATCACGCTGATCGCCGCCGCCGGCCTGGCCGCCCTGTCGCTCGCCGCCTGCTCGGACGAACACGCCACCCAGATCAAGGAAGGCGCCAAGGCCGCCGGCAGCGAGATCAAGCAGGCCGCCACCGACATCAAGAACGACCCCGACGTCAAGGAAGCCGGCACGGCGCTGAAGGAAAGCACCGAGGAAGCCGCCGCCGACGCCAAGGTCGCGGCCGGCGAGGCGGTCGACAAGGCCAAGGAAGCCGGCGCCAAGGCGGGCGAAGAGACCAAGGAAGCGGCGTCCGACCTCAACGCCGACGCCAAGAAGGCCGGCTCGAACGCCAAGAAGGAAGTCCACGAAGCGACGCGTTAGGCAGCGCGCGAATTTGGGGACACACACTCACGGCACGGCTCAGGCCTTCGCGGCCACGGTCGCGGGGTGAGTGTGTGTCCCCGCTTCGTTCGCTGAATCTTAAGCCGCGCGGCGGGCCTTTTTGACCTTGGAAATCGCCCGGTCGCGCTTCAGGCGCGACAGGTGGTCGATGAACAGCACGCCCTTCAGGTGGTCCATCTCGTGCTGGATGCAGACCGCGTACAGCTCCTCGGCGTCTTCCTCGACCGCCTGGCCCTGATAGTTCAGGTAGCTGATCTTGACCTTGGCCGGACGCTCGACGGCGTCGTAGACCTCAGGCACCGACAGGCAGCCCTCTTCGTATTCGAACAGCTCCTCGGACGCCCAGGTGATCTTCGGATTGACGAAATAGCGCGGGGCCGGCTCCTCGCCCTCGCGGGCCAGGTCCATGACGATCACATTGACCAGCTCGCCGACCTGCACGGCCGCCAGGCCGATGCCGGGGGCGTCGTACATGGTCTCCAGCATGTCGTCCATCAGCGCGCGCAGCGCGTCGTCGACGGCGGGCACGTCCTTGGAGACTTGCTTCAGAATCGCCAGATCGGCGGCGTTATCGACGGTGAGAATGCGGCGGATGGTCATAACGACAGTCAGGTAAGGTCCGCGCGGTCCAGCGTCAAGGCGACGGAAGGGCGCGGGCGACACGCATGTCCCTAAGCCCTACCAGGGCAAAGGCGAGATGATCGAGTACGCGGCCAGCATAGCAAAGATGGTCCAGACCAGGATGATGACGGCGGCAGCCGCGATAAACACGGGCAGTCGCAACGACTTGGCCCGGGCATCAAGGAGCTCGTCGAAATATTCGGGGTCCACCGCGCGTTCAATCCGAACTTTGCTCGGCGATTTGCCGATCAGCACGCCCGTCCGTCGCGCGGCCAGGATGGCCAAACCCTGGGTGAGCAAAATATAGAATGAGGCGACGACGGCGACGACGCAGGCCAGGAAGGTCATCAAGAGAGTTTATGGCTTAGCTTTAAGCCGTGCAATCGAAGCATCCTCGGGCGTCTCGGTCGCCAGCTTGATCAGCGGCCGCACCGAGCCCTCGACCGGGCCCAGCTCGCCGATCTCCTTGCCCTCGTGGTCCACCGACAGGTCCTCGAAGCGGCGGGCCTGGGTCAGGACCTGGCTTTCCAGCGAGCCGACGAACTGGTTGTAACGGCCGACCGCCGCCTCCAGGGCCTTGCCTACCGAGCCGGCGTGGGCCCCCATCACGGCGATGCGCTTGTAGAGCTCGCGCCCCACCGCGACGATGGCGGCGGCGTTCTTGGCCTGGTCCTCGGCCCGCCAGCCATAGGCGACGGCCTTGCAGAGGGCGAACAGGGTGGTCGGGGTGACCAGCAGCACGCGGCGGTCCATGGCCTCGGTCATCAGGTCGGGCAGGCGGTCCAGGGCGGCCGCGAGAAAACCGTCTCCGGGCACGAACATGGCGACGAAGTCGGGCGAGCCCTCGCCGGCGAACTGGTCCCAGTAGGCTTTCGCGGAAAGCCCCTGCATGTGAGCACGGACGCTGGCGGCGTGCCGCGCCAGGCAGCTTTCGCGCAGGTGGTCCTCGGTGGCCTCCTGGGCCTCGAGGAAGGCGTTGAGCGAGCACTTGGCGTCGATCACGAACACCCCGCCGCCGGGCATCTTGACCTTCACGTCGGGACGACGGCGGCCCTCGTCGCTCTCGACGCTGAACTGCTCCTCGAAGTCGAAGCGGTTGTTGAGACCCGCGGCCTCCAACACGTTGCGCAGGGTTTGCTCTCCCCAGCGGCCTTGCACGCCGGCCCCGCGACGCAGCGCGGCCGACAGCTTGCGGGCCTCGAACTGGGTGGCGACCGAGGCTTCCATCAGGGCGTTGATCTGGGCCTTGAGCCCGCCGGTCTCCTCGGCGCGAGCCTTCTCGACGGCGGTGACCTGGGCCTCGAACTTGGCCAGGGTCTCGGCCACCGGCTTGAGCTGGGCTTCCAGACGGGCCTGGGACAGCAGTTCGCGGCTCTTGAAGTTCTCCTCGGTGCGCTTGATCAGCGCCTCGGCCACGGTGTTGGCGGTCATGGTCGCCTGCTGGGCGGCCTGGGCGCGGATCAGCTCGCCCTGGGTGGCGGTCTGGTCCTCGAGCAGCCGGGCGCGCTCGTCGGCCTGGACCAGCTTGGCGTTCAGCTCCCAGGCCCGGGCGTCGGCGCCGGTCGCGCGACGCTGGCTGGCCAGGGCCCACAGCACGGCGCCGACGGCCAGCAGGGCGAAGACGATGGCGAGGATCAGGAACGGATCGGAGAAGTTCATGCTCCGTTCTTAGCCGGAGTCGGGGGATCTAGGAAGCCGCCTAAGCCGGCCTACGCGCCCGCAGCGCCTGCGCGATCGTCCCGTCGTCCAGCCAGTCCAGATCCCCGCCCACCGGCACGCCGCGCGCCAGCATGGTCACCGACACGCCGCTCGGCGCCAGGCGGTCGGCCAGGTAGTGGGCCGTGGTCTGGCCGTCGACCGTGGCCGGCAGCGCCAGGATGACCTCCTGGATCTCGCTGGCGTTCGCCCGACCGAGCAGCTCGCCGACCCGCAGCGCCTCGGGGCCGACGCCGTCCAGGGCCGACAACAGGCCGCCCAGCACGTGGTAGCGGCCCTTGAACGAGCCGCCACGCTCCATGGCCCACAGCGAGCCGACCTCTTCGACCACGCACAGCAGGCGGTTGTCGCGGGTGGCGTCCGAGCAGAT
>NZ_JBFTZS010000292.1:0-5853 GCF_056406675.1 Caulobacter sp. P1_B12_2
GCTCTGCGTCCTTCGAGGCCCGCTGCGCGGGCGCCTCAGGATGAGGAGCATTGTGCTGAATTCCTCATCCTGAGGTGCGAGGCGAAGCCGAGCCTCGAAGGACGCACGGCCTCACCCCCGCCGCAGGATGAACTCCAGGTCCTGGGTCTGGCCGACCGGGAAGCGGTACTCGCCCACCTTCTCGAACCCCTTGCTCTGATACAGCTTTTGAGCCCCGAGGTTCTGCGACCAAACGCCGATCCACAGCGGCCGCGGGCCGTCCTTCTCCAGCCAGTCCAGCGCCGTCTTCAGCAGCAGCGAGCCGCGCCCGCCGCCCTGGAAGTCCTTGAGCACATAGATCCGGTGCAGCTCGCCGTCGCCCGGCTGCACGTCCTCATGCGGCAGGCCGCAGGTCCCGGCCGTGGCGTAGCCGATCGCCTCCTCGTCCAGTTCCAGCAGCCAGGTCGCCTTGTCCGGATCGGCCAGGTCACGCCGCGTCCGCTCCAGGCCGTAGGCGTAGGCCAGGAAGGTCTCCAGGTCCTCGGTCGGATAGAGGTGGGCGAAGGTCTCGCTGAAGGTGCGGGCGCCGAGGCTGGACACCGTGTCGGCGTCGTCGACTGTAGCTCGCCTGATCGAATGGGGGCGGATGGTCGCGGCGGTGTTCAAGGGTTACGGTCCTCGCATGGATGTCGCGCTCTATACGCACCTGGATATGCTCGACCATCGGCCCGGCGACAACCACGCCGAACGGCCCGAGCGTCTGCGGGCGGTGATCGACGCGCTGAACGACGACAGTTGCCTGGACCTGGAGAGCGTCGAAGCGCCGCTGGTCGACTTCGCCGACCTGGCCCGGGTCCATCCCCAGGGCTTCATCGACGCCGTACTGGCCGCCGCGCCCAGCAGCGGGCGCCGGGCGCTGGATCCGGACACCGTGCTGTCGGCCGGCAGCCTGGCCGCCGCCCGCCGCGCCGCCGGGGCGGTGGTCGCCGCGACCCGGGCCGTGGCGAGCGGGCAGGGGACCCGGGCCTTTTGCGCCGTCCGCCCGCCCGGCCACCACGCCGAGCCCGATACGGCCATGGGGTTCTGCATATTCTCCAACATCGCCGTGGCGGCGCGGGTCGCCCAGGCCGCGGGGCTCAAGCGCGTGGCGATCGTCGATTTCGACGTCCACCACGGCAACGGCACCCAGGCGACGTTCGAAAGCGACCCCAGCGTGTTCTTCGCCTCGATCCACCAGTCGCCGCTCTATCCGGGCACCGGCGACCCGTCGGAGACCGGAGTCGGCAACATCGCCAACGCCATCGTCGCTCCGCACGCCCCCCGCGAGGTGTGGCGCAAGGGTTTCGAGGGCCTGATGGACAAGGTCGACGGATTCGCGCCGCAACTGATCCTGGTCTCGGCCGGGTTCGACGCCCACGTCCGCGATCCGTTGGCCGCCCAGAGCCTGGAGGCCGAGGATTTCGCCTGGGCGACACGGGCGATCGCCTCGGTCGCGAACCGGCGATGCGGCGGGCGTATTGTTTCCTCGCTCGAGGGCGGTTACGACCTAGAAGCGCTCGGCCGCTCGGCGGCGGCGCATGTCAAAGCGTTGCAGGAGGGGTGAGAGGTTCGAGATCGTCGCCGGTGGCGACCAGCCGGACCTCCAAGATCTATGGCCGACGAATCCGCCGACCACCTTTCCTCTTTCGGAACCCCTGGCGCCGTCGGTGTTCGCCCGGGCGCGATCACGCTGGCTCGCCACGGCGAGCCGGCCTTGTCGCGCAAGGTCCGCTTCAACGCGCCGGCCTATGGCGAGTGGTGGGCGCGCTATGAAGAAGGCGGCCTGTTGCCCGGCCAGACCCCGCCGGAATCGCTGAAGGCCACGGCCAGGCGGGCCGGGGTGATGATCGCCTCGACCCGTCGCCGTTCGATCGAGACCGCCACCGCCGTCGCCGACGGCAAGGCCTTCGCCACCGATCCCCTGTTCATTGAGGCGCCCCTGCCGCCGCCGCCCTGGCCGCGCTGGATCAAGATTTCGCCCAAGCACTGGGGGTTCTTCGCCCGGTTCTGGTGGTGGTTCTTCGATCACCACGCCGGCCAGGAGAGCCGGGCCCAGGCCGAGCTTCGCGCCGACCAGGCCGCCGACCTGCTGATCGACCTGTCCAAGAACGGCCAGGAGGTGCTTCTGGTCGCCCACGGCTTCTTCAACACCATGATCGGCCTGGCGCTTCAGAAGCGCGGCCTGAAGAAGACACAGGACCAGGGGTTCAAATACTGGTGCGTGAAGCGCTTCGAGCGGCCCTAGGCGCCTCGCAAGGCCGCAGGGACTCAAGACCCCTGAACTTCGTTCACCAAAAGCCCCGCCAACGGCGTTGCCCGCGCCGCGGCCCGCCACTAGGGTGCGCCTGTTCGCCCCGGAGTAGAAATGATCAGTCCGCAAGATCTTGAAGGCATGAGCTTCGAGCAGGCCCTGCAGCGTCTGGAGCAGATTGTCGGCGAACTCGAGTCCGGCAAGGCCGAGCTCGAGCGCTCGATCGAGATCTACGAAGACGGCGCGGCGCTGAAGGCCCATTGCGAGAAGAAGCTCGAGGCGGCCCGCCTGAAGGTCGAGAAGATCGTGCTGGGCCAAGGGGGCGTCGTGAACGCCGAGCCGGCCGAGTTCAACTGATGGGTCAGGCGTCGCCGCAGATCGGCTACGAGGACTTCGAGCGTGTCGATATCCGTATCGGCACGGTGATCGAGGCCACGCCGTTCCCGGAGGCGCGCAAGCCGGCCTACAGGCTGACCATCGACTTCGGCCCCGAGATCGGCGTCAAGAAATCCTCGGCCCAGGTGACCAAGCACTACGCCCTGGGCGAACTGATCGGCCGCCGCGTGGCCGCCGTGGTCAATTTTCCGCCGCGCCAGATTGGTCCGATGAAGTCGGAAGTCCTTTGCCTGGGTTTCCCGGACGCCGAGGGCGGCGTGGTGCTGGTCGACGTGGACCGTGACGTTCCCAACGGGGGTAAGCTGTTTTGATCGACCTCGAGAAGCGCATCGTGCAGGCGGCCGACATCGTCACCGTGGCGCTCGACGAACTGTTGCCGCGCGCTGACGGCCCCGAGAGCCGTCTGACCGAGGCCATGCGCTACGCGGCCCTGGGGCCCGGCAAGCGCCTGCGGCCGTTCTTCGCCCTGGAGACGGGCAAGATGTTCGACCTGCCCGAGCGGCCGGTGCTGCGCGCCGCCTGCGCCCTGGAATGCATTCACGCCTACAGCCTGGTGCATGACGACCTGCCGGCCATGGACGACGACGACATGCGCCGCGGCCGTCCGACCGTGCACATCCAGTACGACGAGGCCACCGCGATCCTGGCCGGCGACGCCCTGCAGACCGCCGCCTTCGAGATCATGGCCCACCCCGACACCCACGACGACGGCCATGTCCGCTCGGAACTGGTTCGCAAGCTGGCCATCGCCTCGGGCGCCAAGGGCATGGCCGGCGGTCAGATGATCGACCTGCTGGGCGTTCGCGACGACCTGGGGGCCGTGGCCCGCATGCAGCGCCTGAAGACCGGCGCCCTGATCGCCTTCGCCTTCGAGATCCCCCTGATCATCGCCCGCGCCAAGGACTCCGAGCGCGCGGCCCTGATGGGATTCGCCCAGGATCTGGGCCTGGCCTACCAGATCGTCGACGACATCCTCGACGAGGAGGGCGACGAAGCGGTGCTGGGCAAGGCGGCCGGCGGCAAGGACGCCGCCAAGGGCAAGGCCAACTACGTCACCCTTCTGGGCCTCGACGCGGCCAAGGAACGAGTCAACCTTTTGGCCGCTCAAACCAAGTCACATCTCGATATTTTCGGCGAACGGGCCGAACATCTGCGTCGTAGCGTGGATTTCGTGCTGGACCGCCGCAACTGACCGCGCTTTCTTCGGACATGCCTGCTTTGACCCCTCTTCTCGACACCATCTCGTCACCGGCCGACACGCGCGGCCTCAGCGTGACCGAACTGAAGCAGTTGGCGAGCGAGGTGCGGGCCGAGACCATCGACGCCGTCTCGGTGACCGGCGGACATCTGGGCGCGGGCCTGGGCGTGGTCGAGCTGACCGTCGCCCTGCACCACGTGTTCGAAACGCCCCGGGACATCGTCATCTGGGACGTCGGCCACCAGGCCTATCCGCACAAGATCCTCACGGGTCGCCGCGACCGCATCAAGACCCTGCGCCAGGGCGGCGGGCTGTCGGGCTTCACCAAGCGGGCCGAGAGCGTATACGACCCGTTCGGCGCGGCCCACGCGGCCACCTCGATCTCGGCGGCCCTGGGCTTCTGCGCCGCGCGCGACGCTAAGGGCGAGAACAACAGCGTCATCGCCGTGATCGGCGACGGCTCGATGAGCGCCGGCATGGCCTATGAGGCCATGAACGCGGCCACCGACACCACCAAGCGCCTGATCGTCATCCTCAACGACAACGACATGTCGATCGCCCCGCCGGTGGGCGGCATGAGCGCCTATCTGGCCAACCTCGTCTCGGGCGGCGCCTATCGCAAGGCCCGCAAGCTGGGCAAGACCGTGGTCGAGAAGCTGCCGACCCCGATCCGCGACGCGGCCCGCAAGGCCGAGGAATACGCCCGCGGCATGGTCACCGGCGGCACCTTCTTCGAGGAGCTGGGCTTCCACTATGTCGGCCCGATCGACGGCCACGACATGGACGCGCTGGTTTCGGTGCTGAAGAACGTCAAGGACTTCGACGAGAAGCCGGTTCTGGTCCACGTCGTCACCCAGAAGGGCAAGGGCTACGCCCCGGCCGAGGGCGCGGCCGACAAGCTGCACGCGGTGGTCAAGTTCGACGTCGTCACCGGCCAGCAGCAGAAGGCGGCCGCGGGGCCCCCCAGCTTCACCAAGGTCTTCGCCCAGGAGCTGATCAAGCACGCGGCGATCGACGACAAGATCGTGGCCATCACCGCCGCCATGCCCTCGGGCACGGGGCTGGACCTGTTCGGCAAGGCCTATCCGGACCGCACCTTCGACGTCGGCATCGCCGAGCAGCACGCGGTGACCTTCGCCGCCGGCCTGGCCGCCGACGGCATGAAGCCGTTCGCGGCGATCTATTCCACCTTCCTGCAGCGCGGCTACGACCAGGTGGTCCACGACGTGGCCATTCAGCGCCTGCCGGTGCGCTTCGCCATGGACCGCGCCGGCCTGGTCGGCGCCGACGGCCCCACCCACGCGGGCACCTTCGACCTCGGCTTCATGGGGGCGTTGCCCGGCATGGTGCTGATGGCCGCCGCCGACGAGGTGGAGCTGGCCCACATGGTCGCCACCGCCGTGGCCATCGACGACCGCCCCAGCGCCTTCCGCTATCCGCGCGGCGAGGGCCTGGGCCTGACCATTCCCGACCTGGCCGCCCCGCTGGAGATCGGCAAGGGCCGCATCGTTCGCGAGGGGACCAGCGTCGCCATCGTCTCGCTGGGCACCCGGCTGGGCGAATGCCTGAAGGCCGCCGACCTGCTGGCCGCGCGCGGACTGTCGGCCACCGTCGCCGACGCCCGCTTCGCCAAGCCGCTGGACGTCGATCTGTTGCTGCGGCTTGCCCGCGAGCACGAGGCGATCATCACGGTGGAAGAGGGCGCCATGGGCGGCTTCGGCGCCTTCGTGCTGCAGGCCCTGGCCGAGCACGGCGCCCTGGACCGCGGCCTGAAGATCCGCACCCTGGTGCTGCCCGACATCTTCCAGGACCAGGACAAGCCCGAGGTCATGTACGCCCAGGCCGGCCTCGACGCCGAGGGCATCCTGCGCGGCGCGTTGTCGGCCCTGGGCATCGACAACATCAGCGCGGCGGGGCGTAGGGCTTAAACAGGTCGGGGACATGCCCTTGCGGCGTGTCCCCAGAACCTTGCCTCTGTGGTTGCCGATGG
>NZ_JBFTZS010000293.1:0-5851 GCF_056406675.1 Caulobacter sp. P1_B12_2
CCCCAGAACAGCTCCTCCGGCTCCCAGGTGTCGGCCCGGCCGCCGCCGAAGCCGAAGGTCTTGAAGCCCATGGACTCGAGAGCGACGTTGCCGGCGAGCACATAGAGATCGGCCCACGACAGCTTGCGGCCGTACTTCTGCTTGACCGGCCAGAGCAGGCGGCGCGCCTTGTCGAGGTTGGCGTTGTCCGGCCAACTGTTGAGCGGGGCGAAACGCTGCTGCCCGCCCCCGGCGCCGCCGCGACCGTCGGTGATGCGGTAAGTGCCCGCGCTGTGCCAGGCCAGGCGGATCATCAGGCCGCCGTAGTGGCCGAAGTCGGCGGGCCACCAGTCCTGGGAATCGGTCATCAAGGCGTGCAGGTCGGCGATCACCGCATCGAGAGGAAGGGTCTTGAACGCCTCGGCGTAGTCGAACGCCTGGCCCAGGGGATTGGACCGGGGCGAATGTTGGTTGAGGCCTTCGAGGCGCAGATTCTGCGGCCACCAGTCACGATTGGCCGACCGAGGGCCGTGTCCCATCGGGCACTGGCCCTGAGTGCTGTCTTCGACCTTCGCATCCATCGTCATGTTCCTCCGCCTTTGCGTCGCAGATTGCCGACCCTGAAGGCCGGTGCTGGTGTCCATCTCGACTGCGGAAACGATTGTGCGCTCAACTTTTCGATAAAGAGAAGCTTCAAGATCTAATGAACATGATAGGCTAAGCCTATGACTCTTCGACAGCGAACCGCATGAACCTGAGAGACCTTCGCTACCTGCTGGCCGTGGCCGAGCACGAGCATTTCGGGCGCGCCGCCCGGGCCTGCGGCGTCAGCCAACCGACGCTGTCGGTGCAGATCCGCAAGCTGGAAGACCTGATGGGCGTGGCGCTGTTCGAGCGTAGCAGCAAGACGGCCGCCCCGACCGCCGCCTGCCTGCAACTGATCGGCCATGCCCGCGGCGCGGTGACCGCGGCCGAAGCCATGCTGGCCACCGCCCGCAATCTGCGAAACCCGCTTTCCGGGCGCTTCCGCCTGGGCATCATTCCGACCTTGGCCCCCTACCTGCTGCCGCTGGTCTTCGCGCCGCTGCGCGAGGCCCTGCCCATGCTGGAACTGGAGCCGTGGGAGGACCAGACCTCGGCCCTCCTGGAGCGGCTGCGCGCTCATGAACTGGACGCCGCCCTTCTGGCGACCGCGGTGGACGGGCCGGATCTGGTCAGCCTGCCTCTGTTCGACGAGCCCTTCCTGGCCGCCCTTCCGCCCGAGCATCCCCTGGCTGCGCAGGCGGTGATCCGGGAAACGGATCTGGCGCGCGACATCCTGGTCCTGGCCGACGGCCACTGCCTGCGCGATCAGACCGTCGAGGCCTGCGGCGGCGACGCGGCCCTGGGCGGACCTTTGCGGGCGTCCAGCCTGCCAACCCTGCTGAACATGGTGGCGGCGGGCTACGGCACGACCCTGATCCCCGGCCTGGCGGCCGGCGCGGCGCAGGACGCGGGCATCGTGCTGCGCCCCCTGGCGACGCGGGCCGGACGGACCATCCGCATCGCCTGGCGCGCACACTTCCCGGGCCGCCCGGCGGTGGAGGCGGTGGGCGAGGTCATCGCGGGCCGCCTGCGGGCTTTTGCGGAGGGCGCGGCGGCGGGGATGGTTTAGGGCGGCTTTCGAGCCTTAGCGGAAGTTCGGAAGTCCATAGCCTAGCGCGCAGGGTTCGGCGAATATCGATCGCGGAAGGATAGTCGCCGGTTGCTATTCTATGGCAGCCACCAAGGGGCGTTGGGCGGCTGCTGGATGATCTTAGCTGCCTGACGTGCTCGCAAGCCTAGAGCCAGCATGGCCAATATCAAGAACAGTCCTAGCGATGCAGGAACGCGATTGTCCGAAAATCGGCTGCCTGGAGTCCATGCCTGGATCAGTATGGGAACAACCGCCAGCAACAACACACTAGGCGCAAGAATGATCGTTCGGATACCGGAGCGACTAACTTCCCCTTGATAAAGGCCGAGCCCTGGGAGCCCAAAGACGACCAAACTCAAGAGCCATATTTGATGGAATACTAGAATACCAGTCGCGACGGCGACTATCGTTAGAGCAATCAACATTCCGCCGATCCACTTCAACACGAATCTAGCCTGCTCCGCGTCTAGGATCTTTCCAAGTAAGACCAACCGCATGACGCGTCTCGCGTAACTAAAACCGCCCCACCGTACCGCGCCTAAAGTCTGCCATCCACCCCGAGCGGACATTCCGGACGGCCGCTCGCCGCTCGCCTAGAGCGCCGTCAGCGGTTCCGCCACCGCCCCATAACCCGCGTCAGGTTGGATCCGCAGCGACGGTCCATCGACCCAGGGCTCGACCGTAACCAGCGGCCGGGCCCGGGCCGCTTCGATGGCAGCCGTGGCGTCAACGCTCTCCGCCAGCAGCTGCAGGTTCATCCGCGTGGGGAAGATCACCTTGCGCTGGCCCGACGCCGCCAGGTCCAGGGCCTCGCCCGGCGCGATCCATTCGGCGTCGACCGCCTCGTGGCCGTCGCAGATGGCCAGCTGCGCCAAGGGCGCGTGGGCGACGTAGAACCAGGTGTCGAAGCGCTTGGCCATCAGCGGCGGGGTGATCCAACGGGCGAAGATGGTCAGGGCCGCCAGGTCCAGCTTCAGGCCCAGGTCACGAACCACGTCCAGGAAGGGCACGCGGTCCTCGGCCACCGCCGCCCGCACGTCGATGGCGGCCTCGCCCACATAGATCTCGCCGGCCGCGTCGCGGGCCAGCAGCACGCCGGCCTCCTCATAGGCCTCGCGGATGGCGGCGATACGCAGCGGCGCGCCGTCGGCCTCGACGCTCTCCCAGCCCGTGGCGTGGTCGGTCCAGGCCGGATCGTGGTCGCCGGCGTGGCTCTTGCCGCCCGGAAAGACCAGGGCGCCGGCCGCGAAGTCGATCTGGTGGTGCCGCTTGACCATCAGCACCTCGAAGGCGGGCCCGGGGGCTGGCAAGTCACGCAGCAGCAGGATCGTGGCGGCGGGGCGGATCGGGTCTTCGGCGCGCTCTGACATCGCACGAGGTTGGCACCGAAGCGGCGCGGCGCCCAGTGATTTCGAACGGGTGTTTGGCTCGCGCCCTACCCCGCCGCGACCGCCCTGCCGCGTTCGGCCAGCTGATCGGCGCGGTCCAGCAGATAGTCGGCGTCGTCGCGCGATACCGACGGCGCGGCGGTCAGGAAGCGCTGGATCATGTGCTCCTGGAACCGTTCGCGGTCGCCGGGACGGCCGTCGTAGTCCAGGGCGTGGAAGGCGTCGACGCCCGCCCGGAACGCGGGCTGCAGGCGCGGCGGCAGGCCCGCACGCTCGCAGATCGCCTTCAGCCCCAAGGCGCCGGCGTCGTGGATCATCAGCCAGGTGCGGTGATGCGGCACGCCGGCCAGCTCGGCCACGGCCCATTCGAAGAAGGTCATGTGACCATGGGCCAGGGCCCGCAGCAGCAGGGACGGCGACAGACGGTCAACGCTGTGGAGGTGGGCGGCGAAGGCCTTGGCGTCGGTGGAGCGTCCGGCCTGATCGACCAGGTCGATCGTCGCCCGCTCCTTGGTGTCTAGGATCAGTTCCAGGGTGCGCTCGGCCGACAGCGGATGGTTGGCCAGGATGTGGTCGCGCAGCTGGTCGCCGACCATGTCGATCAGGCGCTCGGTCACCGACAGCGGCAGGGCCGAGCGATAGGCGACCGCGGTCAGCACCTTTTCCGACTTGGCGAAGCGCTCCAGCGTCCGCTGCAGGGCGCCTTCGGATATCCGGGCGTTGTCGTTGGCGCACACGGCGGCGACCACGTCCTCGCCGCCCTGCTCGACCAGCAGGGCCGAAACCTTGCGCGACAGCCTGGGACGTTTGGCCACGGCCATCTGGCGCACCGGACCGCCCAGGCGGACGATCTCGGCCAGGTCGTCGTCACTGAACACCGGCGAGAAGCTGATGATCGGCAGCGAGATGCTCTCGACGTCGCGGGCCAGGCGGTTGGCGACATCGATGGGCAGGCTGGGCGAATTGCGCAGGGTCACGGCCATGGCGCGGCGGACCAGTTCGGCGGCGTCGGCGGCCATCACCCGCAGGATCTCGCCGGCCAGCACGCGCTGCTCGTCGTCCAGTTCGGCGCGGTCGATCGTCCGGCACAGCTTGTGGGCGGCCAGGGCGCGCTCGTCGGGCGTCGCGCCCTTCACCAGCATGCGGATGTCGTGTTCGGTCAGGGCGGCGCGGGTGGTGGCCATCGATCTCCCCCAGTCCCCACGGACGGCGAGGAATCGGATCATCCTCGGTTATGCTTAACGATTGTTTGCCCTCAAAGGTGTGTGGATTAACGATAAGCCGTAACTCGGCGCAAACCGTGATCCCCTAGGGTCTGGGCTCACCAGCCGAGGAATCAGTCCTTGTTCGCCGAGCGCCGACAAACCACCCCCGCGGACGGCGGCGCCGACGCCCGTTTGGCGCTCGACGCCCAGACCGCGCTGCTGCCCTATGCGCTGGCTGTTTTCGCCGTCAGCCTGCCGATCTATGTCTGGGCCTGCTCCTACGCCGAGAACGCCGCCTGGATGGCGATCAGCTTCGCGGTGTTCGCG
This sequence comes from Caulobacter sp. P1_B12_2, assembly GCF_056406675.1. Classification (NCBI taxonomy): domain Bacteria; kingdom Pseudomonadati; phylum Pseudomonadota; class Alphaproteobacteria; order Caulobacterales; family Caulobacteraceae; genus Caulobacter; species Caulobacter sp. P1_B12_2. The sequence goes on from NZ_JBFTZS010000293.1 coordinate 4,575, forward strand.
ATCAACTGGGGCGCCTTCTACGGCGTGGTCGCCTGGCTGCGCACCCCGGCGGCGCAGGATCTGCCCCGCCGCACGCGGGTGCACGTGATGTCCGGCCTGCTGTGGGCGCTCGCGGTCTGCCAGATGGCCGTCTTCGCCGACGGGGCCGGTCCCGTGCGCGAGACCCTGCTTCAGCTGTCGGCCGGCGCGGCCGTGGTCTGCATCTTCTTCGCCGCCCCCTGCCTGGTGGCCCTGCTGCTCACCGCCCCGATCGCCTCGGCCGGGCCGCTGTACCTGCTGTTCTCGCACCCGCAGAGCGAGCGGTCCGGCGCCATGGCCTTCGGCGGCGTCGCCCTGGCCATGGCCCTGTCGCTGGTGCTCAACCGCATGCTGCGCCGCCAGCACGCCCTGGCCCTGTCCCACGAGGCCTTGCTGGAGGAGCGGCTGCACGTGCTGGAGTCGGCCGAGCGCGCCGCCCGGTCCAAGTCCGACATCGTCGCCACCCTCAGCCACGAGATCCGCAACGGCCTGACCGGCGTGACCCACGTCCTGGCCGCCGCCGCCGGCAAGGGCGGCCGCGCCGCGCCGTCTCGAGAGCAGTTGAACGCCGCCCTCGACGCCGCCCAGGACCTGGTCGCCGTGCTCAACGCGACCCTGGACTCCGAGACCGCCGAGTCCGGCCGCCTGGCCGTCGAGAGCGTGGCCTTCGAGCCCGTGCGCCTGATCCGCGACCTGGTGCTGCTGGACCGCCCGCACGCCGTGGCCAAGGGCCTGGAGCTGGTCGTCCACGTCGAGCCCGACCTGGAGCACCGCCAGCTGGGCGCCGCGATCGGCGACGCCCTGCGGACCCGCCAGATCATCGCCAACATCGTCGGCAACGCCGTCAAATACACCGTGCGCGGCCGGATCGAGGTTCGGGTCGAGCGGCGCGACAACCTGATCGCCATCGAGGTGGCCGACACCGGCCCCGGCCTGTCGCGCGACGAGATGGAGCAGGCCTTCCAGGCGTTCCAGCGCGTCGAGCGCACCGGCGCCGGCGTCAACGGCGCGGGCCTGGGCCTGTCGCTGTCGCGCCAGCTGGCCAAGCTGATGGGCGGCGCGCTGGAGGCCACCAGCGCCGTCGGCGTCGGCAGCTGCTTCACCCTGACCCTGCCCTTCGACGAGAACGCCATCCGCGAGATCGAGCCGGCCAGCGAGACGCCGCAGCCGGTCGAGGCCGCCGGCGCCCCGCCGCGCAACCTGCGGATCCTGATCGCCGAGGACGACGCGCTCAACGCCGCCATGCTGCGCGCCATCCT
>NZ_JBFTZS010000294.1:0-5851 GCF_056406675.1 Caulobacter sp. P1_B12_2
GCCCTGACGGCCGCCGGGCCCTGACGGCCGCCGGCGCGGCGCTGGTGACCCGCAAGCCCATCACCGCCGCGGGCCTCGTCGGCGCCTTGGCCGACCTGCTCGAAAACCAGGCGCCGGACGATCAGCACGCCAGAGCGATTGCCACGGCGTGAAGCGGCCCTAAACTGTTGTTTGATCTGGCTTCGAAGCCGACACGTTGGGAAAGCCGGGGTCGTCCGCAATGCGGGTGCTGTTCGTCGAGGACAATCAGATGAACCGTCGCGTCATCGCCGAGATGCTGCGGGCGGGCGGGGTCGAGATGGACGAGGCCGAGGACGGTCCGTCGGGCCTGGCGATGATCGAGGCCAACGCCTACGACCTGGTGCTGATGGACCTGCGCATGCCCGGCATGGACGGCCTGACCGCCATCCGCCAGATCCGCACCCGCACCGACATCAAGGGCCAGGTTCCGGTGATCGTGGTCACCGCCGACACCGGCTCGACCCTCGAGGCCGACTGCCACGCCGCCGGGGCCGACGACGTCATCCGCAAGCCCGTCGACCTCTCGACCCTGTTCACCACCATCGGCGACCTGATCGCCCGGCGGGGGGACGGGGAGCTGGTGTTGGCCTAGGCGCCCGCTTTGGATCGGCGCCGCCGATCCGTCTCTAGCGCGGGAACGGAACGCGCATGGCGAGGATCTCACGGGTCTGGCGGGTGATGCCGTACAGCATGCCCGGTTAGCTCTCGTCCCAATCGATGGCCTGCCCTTCAGCCTCCATGCCGATGGTGTCGAGATGGTCGAGCACGCCGCCGCCCATCGGCAGCTGCACGACATACAGTTCCGGCCGATCATGGCCGCTCAGATAGAGCTTGCCGTCCGGTCCCCAGCCGCCGCCCGAAATGCTCATCGGCGCGATGCGGTCCAGCACCGTGGTCGGCAGCGCCCAGGCCTCCAGCCGCCGCCATTGGTCGTCGAACTTGACCAGGGTGGTGTGCCGGTGGTCGCGCGGCGGCTCGCCGCCCTTGCCGTCGTAGTTGGCGAACATCGCCCACCAGAAGCCGTCGTGGCGGTCGACCCAGGTGATCGAGCCCGTGCCCAGGCCCAGCGAGACGCTGCGCCGATGCGCCAGGGTCATCGGATCGAACATCTCGACCGTGCTGACCTGGGGCGTGCCGGGAAAGTTGGAGCTGGCGCAGACCAGATCCTTGGCGATCACGGCGCAGGAGTTGATGTGCGGGAAGCGGGCCTTCTCCCCCGTCCACTCCGCGCGTTTCTCGCCGGTCTTCTTGTCGAAGCGGACCAGCCTGAAGTTGCTGACCGAGTAGACGTCGTTCGGTCCCGCCGCCGCGCCTTGGCTGGCGCCGGCGTCGTAGCGCCGAACGGTTTCGGCCTTGCGCGCGGGCGCGTCGGCCAGGGGCGGAGAAACGCTCGACGCCTGGAGCGCCAGGGCCGCGAAGAACGGCAGGATCATCGGTCTTCCTCCATCGTCACCCGAGCCCTAACGCAAAACGCCCCCGGACCGGAGTCCGGGGGCGCTTCGTGCAGCTCGGCCTAGTCGCCTCAGGCGGCGGCGGCTTGGGTCTTGACCAGCGACTTGGTCAGGATGCCGATGGCGGCTTCGCGGTCGATGCGCTCGATGGCGGCGACTTCGCGGGCCATGCGATCCAGGGCCGATTCATAGAGCTGACGCTCGGAATAGGACTGTTCCGGCTGGTTTTCGGCGCGGTGCAGGTCGCGCACCACTTCGGCGATCGAGATCAGGTCGCCCGAGTTGATCTTGGCTTCGTATTCCTGGGCGCGACGCGACCACATGGTGCGCTTGACGCGCGCGCGGCCCTTCAGGGTGGTCAGGGCCTGCGACACGACATTGCCTTCGGCCAGCGGGCGCAGACCGGCCGTCTTGGCCTTCTTGGTCGGCACGCGCAGGGTCATTTTTTCGTGGTCGAAGGTGATGATGTAGACCTCGAGCGACATCCCGGCCACTTCCTGGGTCTCGACGCCCTGGATGCTGCCCACGCCATGCGCGGGATAAACGACGTGATCGCCGACCGAGAATTCCAGACCGCTCTTGCTCATTCGTTCGTCCTCAATAAGTTCGGGCCAAGCCCAAAACACCGCGTCTCGAAAACATCCAAAGGGCGTCCCAAACGGCGATAAGGACCCGTCCGCGAAATGCTTGCGGGGCCAGTACCGGTCAGGATTTGGAATAGTTCTAGGTCACCCTTCGCCTTCGAGCGGGCGCGCCGGTTTCCCGGCTGACATCGTCCACATGACGGCCAGGCGCGAACGATCGCACCCGTTACGTCGAGGGCGACAATATCATAAAATTCAGCTTGATGAAAGGCTTGCGACCTGTTTAGCCGCCAAAGCCGGCCGGATCAGGAGCCTTTGCCGGGCTTTTCGCTGAAATATTTCTCGAATTTGCCGGTTTCGCGTTCGAACTCCTCGCGGTCGGCGGGCGGCACGCCCTTAACCGTGATGTTCGGCCAGATCTTCGCGTAGTCGGAATTGATTCTCAGCCACTTGCCGTCCGGATCGTCCTCGGTGTCGGGCTTGATGGCGTCGATCGGGCACTCGGGTTCGCAGACGCCGCAGTCGATGCATTCGTCCGGATTGATCGCCAGGAAGTTCTCGCCCTCATAGAAGCAGTCGACCGGGCACACCTCGACGCAGTCCATGAACTTACATTTGATGCAGGCGTCGGTAACGATGTAGGTCATCGAGGGCTCAGTCGGTTCCGGGACTAGCGCGAGAGGGCCGCGTTTTCGAAGCCGGGCGACCGAATGTCAATGCGGCTTGGCTACGCGGGCGCGCAGGATTTCTGACACCCCCCTCGATACTGGAGATTCAGCGCCATCTTAAATAGGCGCGGATCTCCACATACCGCCGTTACGTTACCCTTTCTTATCGAAGCTCGGTCACAACCAAGCCGAGGAAAATAAACAAGAAGTCGACAACCCGACCCATGACGAGAACCGCCGTGCGCACTCACGTCTCGACCCCGGCCGAAGACACCAAGACGCCGGGCGCCCAGATGGACGCCTTCGAGACCTTTGTGCGCCACGCGCCGTTCGCCGCGGCCCTTGTCGACAACGCCTTTCGCCTGACCGCCGTCAGCCCCGACTGGAAAAGCCACGCCCTGTCGCCCGACATCGAGATCGGCGACGACTTTCGCCGCGCCCTGATCAGCCCCGAGGACATCGACAGCCTGGAGCGCTGCGTGGCGTTCGGCGAGCCGTTCTCGCGCTACCGGGCGATCCCCCTGTCGAACACGGACGGGGACGCCGCCGCGCCACGCATCTGGCGCACCGAGTTCGCCGCGACGCTCGCCGAGTCGGGCCGGACCCTGGCGGTGATCGTCACCGCCCGCGACGTCAGCGGCTACGCCGAGACCGCCCTGAAGGCTGAGCGCGACCAGCAGCGGCTGAAGATGGCTCTGGAGCTCGACGACCTGATGGTCCGCGAATACGACCTGCGGACCGGCGAGATCTATTGCTCGGGCACCTCGCCCGAGCTGGAGAAGTGGTGCCTGTTCAAGAACGATCCGCTGGAGATCGTCCACCCCGAAGACCGCGAGCGCATGGCCGAGCTGGTGCGGGCGCGCAAGGACGGCGAGGCCCAGGTCTTCGAGTTCCGCCTCAACCGCGACGACGGCGTCGAGACCTGGGTGCGTTCGGTCGGGAAGAAGTTCCTGGGCGCCGACGGCAAGCCCGAGCGCCTGGTGAACCTGTTCAAGGACATCACCGATCGCCGCCGCCAGACCGAGGCCGTCGAGAACCTGGCCTTCAAGGACTCGCTGACCGGGCTTCCCAACCGCGCCTATTTCAATCGCAAGTTCCAGGAGGCCGTCGACGCCTCGGAGATCGTGGGCGAGCTGTTCGGCCTGATCATGATCGATGTCGACCACTTCAAGGACATCAACGACACCCTGGGCCACGACGCCGGCGATGCCCTGCTCAAGCGCCTGGCCGAGATGCTGCACGCGGCCTTCCGGGCGGGCGACACGGTGGCGCGGCTGGGCGGCGACGAGTTCGCGGTGATCCTGCGCGGCCTGCATTCCGAGGCCGACATGATGCGGCCGGTCAACGCCCTGCAGGACCTGCTGCGCCGGCCCATCGAGCACGGCGGCCGCAGCTTCTCGGTCAGCGCCAGCATCGGGGCGGCCCTGCACGGCGATCTCGACGCCGATCCCAGCCACATGATCAAGAACGCCGACATCGCGCTCTATCGGGCCAAGGACGAAGGCCGCAACCGCAGCGTCGTCTTCGATCCCTCGATGCGCTCGGCCCTGGAGCAGCGGATCGAGCTGCTGCGCGACGTGCGCGCGGCGATCACGGCCAAGGAGTTCGTGCTCTACTACCAGCCGGTGGTCGACCTGGCCTCCAACAGCGTCAGCGGCTTCGAGGCCCTGATGCGCTGGGACCATCCCGAGCAGGGCATACTGACGCCCGACCGCTTCATGGCCGCCTTCGAGGACCAGGACCTGTCGCTGAAGCTGGGCGACCTGGCCTTCGAGGCCGCCCTGGCCCAGATGCGGCAGTGGCTGGACGACGGCGTCGAGTTCGGCCGGGTGGCGGTCAACATCTCGGCCGCCCAGTTCCGCAGCGGACGTTTGGCCGAAGAGGTCCAGGATCGGCTCGACCGCTGGAACGTGCCGTCCAACCGCCTGACCATCGAGGTCACCGAGAACGTCTATATGGGCTGGGGCTCGGAGATGGTCAGCGACACCGTCCGCCAGATGCACAAGGCCGGGGTGATGATCGCGCTGGACGACTTCGGCACGGGCTACGCCAGCCTGGCCAACCTGCGCCAGTTCCCGATCGACCGGCTGAAGATCGACAAGTCCTTCGTCCAGAACACCGAGGACGCCGCCATCGTGAAGGCGGTGATCACCCTGGGCTCGTCCATGGGCATGAAGGTCGTCGCCGAGGGCGTCGAGGACCAGGCGCAGCTGGACGCCCTGGCCGACTACGGCTGCGACCAGATCCAGGGGTATCACTTCAGCCGGCCGATGCCGGCGGGGATGGTGCCGGGGTATCTGGACGGGTTTGGGAAGTAGGCCCCGGGTCCGTCGCGACCTTGGGTCGCGGGCGAGCGGGCGCCGTTCACCACGGTTCTTCACGCCCCCTTCATGCGCGCGCCCGCCTCTGCGGGTGGGATGCAGATAGACCAGATTTCGGCGACGACCGGCGGTGGCCAGGCGGCCTTCCCCTATACCGGCGGCGTCACGGCGGCGACGGCGGCGGTCAACGACGCCAGCGGCGCGACCGACATCGGCCAGAAGCTCGACGCCTATCACGCCCTGTCCAGCCGCTGGGCCGGCGCGAACCACGGCGAACGAACGGCCCTGACCCAGGCCCTGACCGCCTCCCCCTTCGCCAAGACCATCCAGACGGCGGTCAACACCTTCACCCGCGCCGCCTGGGCCGGGACGGACGCCGTTCCGCCCGTCCCGCAGCAGCGCATGAGGGACGCCTTCGACGGTCTTTCCGGCGATCACCAGCGGATCGTCGCCTCGCTGCAGGTGGGGGTCCCCGGCTCGCCGCCGCCCAGACGCCGGCCGCCGCGCCGCAGGACACCGTGACCCTGTCGCCGGAAGCCCAGGCCCGCCTGGCCGGATCGGCGCCCGTTGAGACCGCTCCGCCGCCGGTGGAGCCCACGCCGGAAATGGCCCCGGCGATCGCGGCCTACGGCAAGGCGGCGCGGTAAGCTTCTTCCTTCTCCCCTTGCGGGCTGCCACGCACTTCAAAAGAGGCTGTCATCCCGGACGAGCGCGAAGCGCGCAGATCCGGGACCGACGCGTGAACACAGGCGCTTCCGGCGGTCCCGGATCTGCGCCCGGCTTCGCCGAGCTTGTCCGGGATGACA
>NZ_JBFTZS010000295.1:0-5820 GCF_056406675.1 Caulobacter sp. P1_B12_2
GTGCTGGGCGCCTCGCACGTGCGGGTCGGCAAGGCCCGCCTGGGCATCGTCTGCCAGGGCCAGGCCTACAAGGACGTGCTGGAAGCCTTCACCGCCATGGGCATGAGCCTGGAGGAGGCGTCGGACCTGGGCGTCTCGATCTACAAGGTCGGCATGCCCTGGCCGCTGGAGCCCCTGGGCATGCGCAGCTTCGCCGCCGGTCTCGAGACCCTGATGGTGATCGAGCACAAGCGCGGCCTCATCGAACCGCAGGCCCGCGCCGCCCTCTACGATCTGCCGGYCCACGCCCGACCGCGCATCATCGGCAAGCTGGACGAGCACGGCCATCCGCTGCTGTCGGAGCTGGGTTCGCTGTCGGTGGCCGAAATCGCCCTGGCCATCTATGACCGCCTGCCGCCAGGCCCGCACATGGAGCGGGCTCAGGCCTATCTGAACCGTGTCTCGGCCGCCGGCGTCGCCGCCGTCAGCCTGGCCGCCGACCAGGCCCGCAAGCCGTTCTTCTGCTCGGGCTGCCCGCACAACACCTCGACCAAGCTGCCCGAGGGCAGCCGCGCCCTGGCCGGCATCGGCTGCCACTACATGGCCGGGTTCAACGACCCGATGACCGACCTCAACACCCATATGGGCGGCGAGGGCCTGACCTGGGTGGGCGCCGCGCCGTTCACGACCGAGAAGCACGTCTTCCAGAACCTGGGCGACGGCACCTACAACCATTCCGGCTCGCTGGCGATCCGGGCGGCGATCGCGGCCGGGGCCAACATCACCTACAAGCTGCTGTTCAACGACGCCGTCGCCATGACCGGCGGCCAGCGGGCCGAGAGCGGCTTCACCCCCGCTCAGATCACCCGCCAGCTGGCGTCCGAGGGCGTGACCAAGACGGTGATCGTGGTCGACGAGCTGGAACGCTATCAGGGGGTCACCGACCTGGCCCCCGGCGTCGAGGTCTTCCCGCGCTCCGAGCTGATGAGCGTGCAGAAGATGCTGCGCGACACGGCCGGCACCACGGTGCTGCTCTACGACCAGACCTGCGCCACCGAAAAGCGCCGCCGCCGCAAGCGCGGCACCATGGCCAAGGCCACCAAGCGGGTGTTCATCAACCCGCTGGTCTGCGAGGGCTGCGGCGACTGTTCGATCAAGTCCAACTGCGTGTCGGTCGAGCCGCTGAACACCGAGCTGGGCCGCAAGCGCAAGATCAACCAGTCGTCCTGTAACCAGGACTACAGCTGCGTCGACGGCTTCTGCCCGTCGTTCATCACCCTGGAAGGGGCGGAAAGCACGAAGGCCAAGAAGGCCCCGGCCCTGACGGCGGACTCGACGCCCTTGCCGGTGTTCGAGGACTTCCACGGCGTGCGCCGGATCATCTTCACGGGCGTTGGCGGCACGGGGGTCACCACCGTGGCTTCGATCCTGGCCATGGCCGCTCACGTCGACGGCCGCGCGGGCAGCGTGGTCGACATGACCGGCCTCGCCCAAAAGGGCGGCTCGGTGTTCAGCCACGTCAAGATCGGCGAGACCGAGGAGACGGTGGTCGGCGGCCGCGTGCCCGCCGCCAGCGCCGACGTGCTGATCGCCTGCGACATGCTGGTGGCCGCCTCGCCCGAGGGCCTGTCGCTCTACGCCAAGGACCGCACCAGCGCCTTCGGCAACAGCGACTTCGCCCCCACCGCCGACTTCGTCACCAGCCGCGACGTGCGCTTCGACAGCAACGCCATGGCTCGGCGGATCAAGGGCGCGGTGAAGAGCTTCGACGCCTGTCCGGCCCAGCACCTGGCCGAGACGCAGTTCGGCGACGCCATCTTCGCCAACATGATCATGGTCGGCTTCGCCTGGCAGCGCGGGGTGATCCCGCTGTCCAGCCGCGCGGTCTATCGGGCGATCAAGCTGAACGGCGTGGACTACGACGCCAACCTCGCCGCCTTCGAGCTGGGCCGCCGCGTGGCCCATGACCCCGCGTCGATGGGGCCGCGCGACGCCGACGTGCCGACGCCCGAGACGATGTCGCTGGACGAACTGATCGCCAAACGCGCCGCCGACCTGGTCGCCTACCAGAACCAGGCCTATGCCGACCGCTACGTCGCCAAGGTGGCCAAGGTGCGCACGGCCGAGGTCGCCAACGGCGGCGAGGACTCTAATCCTATTGGGGGCCTGCCGCTGACCCGCGCGGCGGCGGTGAACCTCTACAAGCTGATGGCCTACAAGGACGAGTACGAGGTCGCCCGGCTCTATACCGACGGCCGTTTCGCGGCCGAGCTGGCCGGGACGTTCAAGGGCGGCAAGGCCAAGGTCTGGCTGGCGCCGCCGATCATCGGCACCAAGGACAAGGACGGCCGGCCGCGCAAGATGGCCTTCGGCGGCTGGATGCTCGACTACGCCTTCCCGCTGATGGCCCGGATGAAGGGCCTGCGCGGCGGACCGCTGGACGTGTTCGGCGCCACCGAGGAGCGCCGCATGGAGCGCKGCCTGATCGCCGACTACGAGACCACGCTGGACCGCCTGGCCGGCGGCCTGACGCCCGAGCGCCTGCCGCTGGCGGCCCGCATCGCGGCGATCCCGCAGGAAATCCGCGGCTACGGCCACGTCAAGGACGCCTCGGTGGTCAAGGCCAAGGCCGAAGCCGTGACCCTGTGGTCGCAGTGGGAGGGGTGAGCCTTCGACCGGGGACACGCCCTTGCGGCGTGGCCCTATCGGCGGGCGCGGCGCGAGATTTGGGGACACGCCGCAAGGGCGTGTCCCCATCCTACTTCTGCGCCGTCCCGTCCGCCCGGTCCGGCTTGATCCCGGTGGCGCGGATGTTGGTCACCGACTGCAGGATGCCGAACCAGAACGGCGAACCCAGCGAGACCGCCAGGCCGGTGATCGCCAGGCCCAGCAGGGTCAGGAAGATCTTCAGCGTAATTCCGAAGCCGTCGCGCGGCGGCGCCTGACAGGCTGTGTCCCAGTGCTGGCCAGGCTTGGGCTTGGCGCGGGGGTCGCGCACCAGGGCGCAGAGCGCGTCCTGGCTCCAGCCGATCGGCATGGGCAGGGCCTGGGAGATGTCCGCGGGCTTTTCGTCGGCGTCGCAGGCGCACTCGGCCGGATCGCTCGAGATGGGGCCGGCCGCCTGTTCCTCGCCTGTCGCCCCGCCCGTCTCGCCGTCTGTCTCCCCCGTCGTCGAGGGCGGCGCGCGTGCGCTCAACTGGGCCTGCGCGCCGCGCACGTCGTCCGCGCTCTTGGCCGTCACCGAGGCCTGGGCGACCAGCCCGGCCCGGGCCACCGGATCGCGCCACAGGTTGTCGATCAGCTGCAGCGAATTGACGTTGAAGGCGATGGCGACCGCGAAGCCGGCCCAGAAGGTCAGGCGATGGATCCAGCGCTTGTAGGCGCCGCTGGTGCGGTCCATGGCCCCGTCGAACCAGGTCGCGACGTCCTGCTGGAAGACGTCGACCTTGCCTTGGGCGTTGTCGATCATCGGCAGCAGGGCGGCCTTCAGGGCCTCGTTGTTCTCGATGCCGGACACGGCGGTCTTCAACTGGGCGAAGCTGAGATGGGCCGATTCCGAAGGCTTCAGCGTCTCGGTCAGGGCCACGGCGAAGGTCTTGCCCGGGATGTAGGACGGCGCGTTCTTGAGCAGCGCCCCGCGCTTGGTGCAGTGGTCCTCGCTGGTGCTGTGCGACTTCAGGGCGCTGATCAGCGGGTGGTTCCAGACCAGGCACATCTCGGGCGACCACTCGCCGGTCTTCTTCTCCGAGCCGTCGCCGCCCAGCAGGCTCTGTACGCGACTCAGCAGGTACTCGCTGCGCTTGTTGAGGAAGCTGGAGATGTATTCGTTCAGGGCGGTGACGAACAGGCTGACCAGCAGATAGACGAAGATCAGTCCGACCGCGACGTCGAGCGCTGCGCCGAAGTTCATGATGCCCTTCCCTGGAACGGTGGCCCGTATGACCGGCGCGTTCTCAACCTTGTCGGGTAAGGTTTCACAGCTCTCGAAAAAGGGCAATGAAAGCTCGATGTCCCGCTGGCGGCTCCATCTGGCGCGGCGCCGGGGGCGTGCTAGGCTGACGGCATGAACAAGCCGGTTCAATCCCAGCCCGTCGTCGTGACTCTGAGAGCCGAGGACGCTTTCGATCTCGGAGAGCGCGTGGCGCGTGGCGAGTTCTCGTCATTGGACGAAGCGGTGGCGGCCGAACTGGCGGATCTGAACTATCGCCGCGCCGTTGAGATCATGGGCGGCGACGACAAGCTTGAGGCCTTGGTGGCGAAGCTGGAAGCCGAGGATGACCCCGCAGCGGATGTCGAGGCCAGAGGCTTCTTCGCCGAACTCCGCGCGGGCCTGAAGCATCGATTGGATGCATCGCGCGAGTGAAGCGGCGGCTGGTGACCTCAGAATGACTCAAGAGTTCGATTTCGACGCCGTCGTGGTGGGCGCCGGCGCGGTCGGCCTGGCCTGCGGCTACGCCCTGTCCCAGCGCGGCCTGGTGGTCGCGGTGCTGGAGCGTGAGGGCCACATCGGCCAGGGCGTGTCGTCGCGCAATTCCGAGGTGATCCACGGCGGGCTCTACTATCCGACCGGCTCGCTGAAGGCGCGGCTGTGCGTCGAGGGGCGGCGGCTGCTGTACGCGTTCCTCGACAAGCACCATGTCGACTACAAGAAGTGCGGCAAGCTGGTGGTGGCGACGAGCGAAAGCGAGATCCCCCAGCTGGAGGCGATCTTCCAGCAGGCCCTGGCCAATGACGTCGAGGGCATGGAGCATCTGACCGGCGCCCAGGCCCGGGCGCTGGAGCCGGGGCTCAACGCCCACACGGCCCTGCTGTCGCCGGAAAGCGGCGTGTTCGCCAGCCACGACTACATGCTGGCCCTGCAGGGCGAGATCGAGGCGGCCGGCGGGGCGGTGGTGGTGGCCACCCCGTTCGAGGGCGCGACGCCCCTGGCCGGYGGCGGCTTCACCGTGCGGATCGGCGGCGCCGAGGCGGCCAGCCTGACCTGCCGGCTGCTGGTCACCGCGCCGGGTCTGTCGGCGCAAGGCGTGGCCGCGACCATCGAGGGCTTTCCCGCCGACCAGATCCCGACCGCCCACTACGGCAAGGGCGTCTATTTCCGGCTGGCGGCCAAGGCGCCCTTCCAGCGGCTGATCTATCCGCCGCCGATCCATGGGGCGCTGGGCACCCACTACCGCAACGACCTGGGCGGCCAGGCGGTGTTCGGGCCCGACCTGGAATACGTCCCGGCCCCCGACTATTCGGTGGATCCGGCCAAGGCCGCCGCCTTCGCCGCCTATATCCGCAAGTTCTGGCCGGACGTGCCCGAGGATCTGCTGGTGCCCGACTATGCCGGGATCCGGCCAAAGCTGCACGGGCCTGACGAGCCACAGCCCGACTTCCAGCTGCGCGGCGCCGACACCCATGGCCTGGAGGGGCTGATGGCCCTGTTCGGCATCGAGAGCCCGGGCCTGACCAGCTCGCTGGCGATCGGCGAGGCGGTCGCCCGGCGCCTGACGGCGTAGGGCTTTGCCACCAACTTGGCGTTCGTGCGTTGCAATCTTGGCTTTTCAGGAGGGCGCGATGCTGGACGACTTTATCGACAGACTGATCTCGCGGTTGATGGCCGGGGCGGGCCTGATCATGGCGGCGGCGATCGCCGCCGTGGCTGGAGCGATGGCGGTGTTCGCCTTCCTGACCCAGTGGGTGGGCTCGGCCTGGTCGTATACGATCGTCGCGGTCACCGCGGCGGTGGTGGTCGCGATCTGGTCTCTGGTGCACAAGCAGCACCTGGCCCGCACCCGCCAGCCGCCCCTGGACCAGCGCGTGCTGGCCATGATGCAGGCTCATCCCACGGCGTCGTTC
>NZ_JBFTZS010000296.1:0-5818 GCF_056406675.1 Caulobacter sp. P1_B12_2
GCCAAGACCCTGGGCGTGCCGGTCCTGGCCCAGGTGCCGATCGAGATCGCCGTGCGCGAGGCCGGCGACGCCGGAACGCCCGTGGTGCTGCGGGCGCCGGAGAGCGCGGCGGCCAAGGCGTTCGTCGCGGCGGCGAAGGCGTTGTGGGCCAACATCCAATAGATCCGCTCATCCCGGCATTCGCCGGGATGAGCGGAATTTGTTCTGAAAGAAAAAGGCCGCCCGGGTTTCCCCGGACGGCCTCATCTTCATCAACTCACGTCGAAGCCTAGAAGCTCCAGCGCAGGCCCGTCGAGATGACCACGGCCGAGCCGCCGACGTCGCCCTTGAGGTTCAAGGTCGTCGCCGCGGCGGTGCCGCCGTAGATCGTTTCGGTGCGGTTGATCTTGGTGTCGTCGAAGCTGATGTACGACACCGCCGCGTCCCACTGGATGCTGTCGGTGGCCTGCCAGGTCGAGCCGACCGCATACAGCATGCGGTCGCCGTCCGGCACGCGGGCGCTGCGGCCGACGTCCGGGGTCGGGGTCGGATCGTACTGCACGCCGCCGCGCAGGGTCAGCTTGTCGTTGACCACATAGTCGACGCCGGCGGCCACCGTGGTGGTGTCCTTGTAGTTCTGCTCGCTGACGCTGCCGCCGTTCGGATAGGTGACGACGATCTTGTCGAACTCGCTCCAGCCGATGCGCGAGACCGAGGCGTTCAGGGTGGCCTTGTCGGTGACCTGCCAGCGCGCGCCGAGGTGGGCCATCCACGGGGTGGTGATCTTGGCCACGCCGTCGGTGTTGACGTTGGCGCCGGCCAGCGGACCCAGCAGGCCCGTGATCAGCACCTTGCCGTCCAGCTCGTGCTTGATTTCCGAACGGTACGAGGCGCCGATCGTCAGGGTCGGGCTGGCGTGGAACTGGGCTCCGACGTTCCAGCCGTAATCCCAGTTGCCTTCGCCCTTCAGCGACGAGGCGCCGTCGGGCAGGGCCGGCGACAGGTTCGGCAGGGCCGAGGTCAGCTCGGCGTCGGTGTACTGGGCCGAAACGCCCACGCCCAGGTCGAGCATGTCGTTGACGCGGTAGGCCACGACGCCGTTGACGTCGATGGTCTTCAGGTTCGACTTCAGGGCGTCGTAGCGGGTCCAGCTACGGCTGTTGTAGTCGGTGGTGAAGTTGTAGGGCGCGGCGACGGTCAGGCCGACGGCCAGCTTGTCGTTGACGCGGAAGGCGCCGGCGAAGTTGGGCACGATGCCGTTGTTGATCGGACCGCCGGCATAGGGCTCGCCGCCCACCGGGGTGGTCAGGCCGCCCGGGATGACCGGACGGGTCAGGGTCGAGCCGACGTTGTTGACCTGGGAGTCGACCTGGACGAGGTGGACGCCGCCGTAGATCTCGTTCTTGTCGAGACCGGCGATCGAGGCGGGGTTCCACCACAGGCTGGCGGCGCCGCGATCGGCGACTTCGCCCGAATAGGCGCGGCCGGCGCCGCGAACCGACTGTTCTTGCAGATAGAAAGCAGCGGCCGAGGCCTGCGAAGCGACGACCAGCGTGGCGAGGGCCACGCCGGCGGCGAGGGAGATACGCGAGATAGACATGAGAGACGACCTTCTGGGGAGGAGGTTCCGGCGCCTTTGGCGGCGCCGGTTGCCGTCGCTCTAACGCATCAGGTCAAAAACCGTTGCTATTTATTCGCAAAACGATGAATTTTGTACAGTAAGTCAAATAACGTTGAGATTTGTATTGGCTCTATATTTCGATGTTTTGTCAGTAATGCTTGAAGTTGCCTGAAAGGGCGCGAACGAGCTGACGTAGGGGAAATCTAAGCCCGCTCTGTTCGCGCCGCAATCAGTATCGCAAAGCGAGAGGTTTAGCCGCCCGCTAGTTTACGGAAGAACTTCGCGCCCTGTTCGCCGCCGTTGAAATAGGCCTTCTGGTCCGGCTCGGCGGTGATCTGCTCCCAGTTGTCGCGCACTTCCTCGGCCGAGAGCCCGCCTTCGCCCAGATAGACGCCCTCGGTCTCGAAGATCCGCGACAGGGCGAAGGCGCCCGCGCCGGCGGTCAGGATCGCGCCGGTCGGGGCGTCTTCCGACACCAGATAGACCACGCCGGGAGTCACATATTCCGGCTTCAGCTTCTCCAGCACTTCCGGCGGCATCAGGCCCTCGGTCATGCGGGTGGCGGCCACGGGGCTGATGGCGTTGATCTTGACGTTGTTCTTGGCGCCTTCCAGCTTCAGCGTGTTCATCAGGCCCAGCACCGCCATCTTGGCCGCGCCGTAGTTGGACTGGCCGAAGTTGCCGTACATGCCCGAGGACGAGGTCGTCACGACGATGCGGCCGTAGTTCTGGGCCTTCATGATGTCCCAGACGGCCTTGATCGGCTTGAAGGTGCCGAACACGTGGACCTGGATCACGGCCTCGAAGTCGGCCAGCTCCATCTTGGTCAGGGTGCGGTCGCGCAGGATGCCGGCGTTGGCGATCAGGATGTCGATCCGGCCCCACTTTTCCATGGTGGTCTTCACCAGGTCGGCGACGCCGGCGTCGTCGGTCACCGAGGCGCCGTGGGCGATGGCCTGGCCGCCCGCCGCTTCGATCTCGGCCACGACCGCCTTGGCCGCGTCGGACGAGCCGCCCGCGCCGTCGACGCTGCCGCCCAGGTCGTTGACCACGACCTTGGCGCCGCGCCGCGCCAGCTCCAGCGCATGCTGCCGGCCCAGACCGCCGCCGGCCCCCGTGACGATCGCCACCTGGCCGTCGAAGCGAATATCGTCCGCCATGCTCTTCTCTCCCTCAAACGCGTGTTTGGTTTGGCGCGTTTGTGCGGCGCGGGAGAGGGGGCGTCAAGAGAGCCCTCTTCCCCCTTTGGGGGAGGAGGTCGCGCAGCGACCGGAGGGGGCAAGTATTAGGAGCACGGCGGCGGCGAACACTTGCCCCCTCCGCGCCTGCGGCGCTCCTCCCCCAAAGGGGGAAGAGGCTTCCTTACGCCTTCTTCTTCTCGCCCCCCGCCACCGGCGGCTTGGGTTGGTCGCGCTTCACGCCGGCCTTCTGGCCGGGCTTCATGAACTTCACCAGCACGCGCTGGCCGACCAGGATCGGGGCGCCGTCGGCGCTGACCACCACCTCGACGACGCGTTCGTCGCTGCGCTGGCTGGGGTCGTCGGAGGCCAGCTTGCGGGCGCCGAACACGGCGGCGCGGCGCAGGACCTTGCCGGTATAGGTCTTGGTCGGGTCGCCTTCCGGCTGGATCTCGACCTCCTGGCCGATGCTGACATTGGGGATGTCGGCCTCAACGATCTCGGCGCGGACGATGCGGGCGGTCCGCGGCTCGAGGTCGAACATCGGGGTGACGTTCAGGGTCGAGGCGCCGGCCCCCGGATTGGCGTAGCGGCGGGCGATGCGGCCGTCGGCCGGGGCGCGGATCACCGTCAGTTCCTGGTTGTAGCGCGACTGGGCCAGCTGAGCGGTCGCCACCTGGATCGCCGCCTGCTGAGCCTGGATGCTGGCGTTGGCCGAGGCGATCTGGTCCTGGGCGGCGTCCAGACGCTGACCGGCCACGAAGTTGGAGGCCGACAGGTTCTGCAGGCGCTTGTACTCGCGCTGGCCGGTGCGCAGCTGCACTTGATAGAGGGCGACCTGGGCGCGGGCGGAGGCGAGGTTCGCCGAGGCGGTGTCGGCGGCCAGGCGGGCGTCGTCGTCCTCCTGCTTGGCCAGGGCCTGGCCGGAGACCACGTCCTGGCCTTCCTGGACGAACACCTCGCGCACGATGCCCTGGCGGCGCGCGGCCACCTGGATGATGCCGCCCTCGACGTCGGCCTTGCCGTTGGCGATGGCCGCGTAGGGGCTGGGCTCTTCCTGGATGGCGGCGGCCTCGAGCTTCTTCTTCTTCTCGGCGGCCTGGCCTTTCATGAAGAAGAACCCGCCGCCGCCGAGCACGACGAGGGCGATGACGATCCAGAAGGCGGGACGACGCAGGAACGCGGGCATTTGAAGGTTTCCCCAGAAAGTCAGTGGCTGAGCGGCGTGGGATTGGCGTCGGGCGTTCTACGCACGTCGTCCAGGATCCGGCCGTCTTCGATGTGGATGACGCGGTCGGCATAGGCCTCTAGCCGCGGGTCGTGGGTGACGCAGATCACCGCCGCGCCGCGCTCGGTGGCGGCGGCGCGCAACAGGCCGATGACGATCTGGCCGCTCTTCCCGTCAAGCGCGGAGGTCGGCTCGTCGGCGAAGATCAGATTGGGGTTCTTGGCCATGGCCCGGGCGATGGCGACGCGCTGTTTTTCGCCGCCCGACAGCTCGGACGGACGCTGGTTGACGCGCGGACCCAGGCCCACCTCCTCCAGCGCCGCCTGGGCGCGGCGCGAGGCCTCGCCCGGGCCGACGCCCTGATATTTCRGGGCGGTCATCACCTGCTGCTTGGCGGTGAGGGCGGGGAACAGGTTGAAGCCCTGGAAGATGAAGCCGCAGTGGTCGAGACGGAACTTGTCGATCTTGCCCGGCGGCAGCTTCCACAGGTCGGCGGCCTCCAGGGCCGCGACCTTGCCCTCGTCGGGACGCAGCAGGCCCGACAGGGCCGCCACCAGGGTCGATTTGCCCGAGCCCGAGGGACCCATGACCATGGTCACGTCGCCGTGCTTGGCGTCGAAGTCCACGCTCTTGAGCACTTCGATATAGGTGCGGCCGGTCTTGAAGCGCTTGACCAGGCCCTTGGCCATCAGGGCGGTGTCGCCGTGCTTGTAGTGGACGAGGCCGTTCATCGCAGGAGGTCCGCAGGCTGGCTGTTCTTCAGGACGCCCAGCGACAGGAAGCCGGACAGCATGGCGATGATGATCAGGAACACCGCGACCACCACCACCAGCAGGGGCGGGAAGGACATCGGCACCCCGCCGGCCGTGGCCGCCAGCGAGACCAGCCAGGTCAGCGCGCCCGAGGCGAGCACCCCGACGATCCCGACCCAGAAGCTCAGCTCCATGACGATGTTGCGCAGGTCGCCGATCGACACGCCCAGGGCGCGCAAGCTGGCGAACTCCTTGATGTTGGCCATGATCGCGCCGCGCAGGGTCTGCCAGGTGATCACCACCCCGATCAGCAGGCCCAGGAACGCCGAGAAGCCCAGGATGATGCCGATGATCTGGTCGTCCAGCATGGCGCCGGAATTGGCGTCGGCCAGTTCCTGGCGGGTCCAGGCGCGGAACTTGCCGTCGCCCTTCTTGTTCAGCTGGGCGGCGACGATCTCGGCGCGGGCTGGATCGCGGATCTGCACCATCAGCGGGCCGACGCGCTGTCCGGTGTCGGCCTCGCCCAGCATCCGCAGGGTGTCGCGCGACATCACCAGGGTCGGCTGGATGATGTTGGGGTAGCCGTGGGTGACGACGCCGATGGTGATGGTCTTGCCGTTGTAGAGAGCCTTGTCGCCCTTCTTGACGCCCAGGCGCTTGAGGGCCGTCTGGTCGACAGCCACGGCGTAGGGCTGGCGCAGAGCCTCGACCATGCCCAGCGAATAGTCGGTCGGCACGGTGACGAATCCCGGGATCGCGTCGATCACCGTGACGTTGACGAACTCGCTCTTGCGGCCGCCGCCGCCCTTCGGGCCGCCGTTCTTGGCCGCCTGCTTGGCGCGGGCGTCGGCCTTGGCCTGGTCCTCGGGCGACAGGATGTTCTGGAAGCGGCCGCCCGAACCGTCGAGCGGGGCCACCTGCAGCACTTCGGGATGGGTGTAGACCAGCGGGATCATCCGGCGCGGCAGTCCGGAGGGACCGCCGATCAGCGCCTTGGCGCCGGGACCCAGCACCATGATGTCGGCGCGGGCGCGGTCGATCTGGGCGGTGAACCCCTTGC
>NZ_JBFTZS010000297.1:0-9302 GCF_056406675.1 Caulobacter sp. P1_B12_2
GCTCTTTCCAACGCTGGGCGAGCATGAACTCCTCGTCCTTGGGGAGCATCGGGAACTTGCGGATTTCGGTGAGATAACGCGACAGGCCGCCGTCCGGCGACATCACCGATAGTGAATTCACGGCCATAGAAAACAATCCCCTTGGTGCGGATCCGCCCGTCAATCGCGCGCCGTCATCCCCACCGGAATGGGTCAGATAGGTAGGCGTTGCGGCTAAGGTAAGGTCGATAACGCATTTGTAATGTCCGACACCCGCGCTCGGGTATTGGCCTTACGAAAATGAGAATGAACGTTCATTCTCATTTTTTCAACCGCAAAATGTCGCTCGACGCTACGTCACTTGCCGGGACGGTTCAGAGGCGGCCGACGGACAGCTCGGCTCGCACGCCGGGGGCGTTGTCGTGATAGGTCAGAACCCCGCCCATCTGGCGCACCAGGGCGTCCATCATCTTGCTGCCGAACCCGACGCGCGGACCCTGCTTGCCGCCGCCCTGATCGGCGACGATCAGGCGGATGCGGTCGCCGTCCTCGACCAGGCCGATGTCCAGTCGTCCCGGCTTTCCGCCGTAGGCGTACTTGACCGCGTTGATGAACAGCTCGGTGACCACCAGGCCGATGATCACAGCCTTGTCGGTGGGCACGGTCACCGGGGCGGCGTCGACCCGCAGGTGGCGCGCCCAGTCCTCGTCCAGGGTGCCGACCATCTCCTCGGCCAGTTCGGCCAGGTAGCGGTCCAGCGCCACTGTCTCCAACTGGTCGCCACGATAGAGCCGCCGGTGGACAAGGCCCACGGCGGTCAGGCGGCGGCTGGCCTCCTCGAGGGGGCCGCGCACCACCGGATCGTCGATGGACTTCATCTGGATGGTCAGGAAGCTGGCGGCCAGGGCCAGGCTGTTCTGCACCCGGTGGTTCACCTCGCGCAGCAGGAAGTCCTTCTGGCGCAGCAGGTCGTCCTTGTCCTGCAGGGTGGCGCGCAGGTGGCCGTTCAGCTCGACGGTGCGGCGGCCCCGGCTCAGGTCGATCAGATTCTCGCGCAGCCGCAGAGCCGCGTTGGTCTCGGCGGCGGTCCACGGGCGCGACCGGCCGCGCACGGTCTGGGTCCAGGCCTCGAACGAGGCGCGCGGGGACAGCACCCCGTCCGGGGTGGTCTCCTTCACGGGCTCGCCCGCCCAGCGCACGGTCTCGACGTGCTCGGCCCGGGTCCACAGAACGGCCAGCAGGGGCGAACGCTCGACCACGACGCCCATCAGGCCCGAGGCCAGGGCGCGGAACGGCGCGGCGTCGGGAATGTCGACGGAGGCCTGGTCGGTGGCCGCGAGGTCCTCGCCGCCGTCCTTGGTGGTCTCCAGCAGCCAGTCGCGCAGCATCGACAAGGCCAGGTGGGGCGGCAGCTTGCCCGCCGCCTCGATGCGCTCGCCGCGCAGCACCGCCACGCCGTCGGCGTCGGCCAGGCGCAGGAGGTCGCGCATGTGCTCCTCCAGGACCAGGTCGCCGTTGTCGGCGCGCGACAGGGCGTCGATCAGGTCGTCGCCCAGGGACCGCAGGCGCAAGCGCTCGCGATAGGTCTCGGCCTCTTCCTTGGCCTTGATCTGCCGGGCCAGGCCGCCGGCCAGGGCGCGGCAGGCGGCGCGGATGTCGTAGGGCAGCAGGCGGGGGCTCTCGTGGTGGCAGGCGATCAGCCCCCACAGGCGTCCGTCCTTGACGATCGACACCGAGGCCGAGGCGACGACGCCCATGTTGCGCAGGTACTGCAGATGCACCGGCGAGACGCTGCGCAGGGCGCAGTCGCTCATGTCCAGATCGGTCGTCGGCGGCGGCAGCAACGGCGCGGGCGTATAGTCGGCGTCGGGTATGGCCCGCACCAGGTTGCGCACATAGAGCGCGCGGGCCTGTTTGGGGATGTCGCTGGCCGGGAAGCGATGGTTGAGGAAGGCCTGAACCTGAGGCGCGCGGCTTTCGGCCAGCACCTCGCCGGCGTCGTCGTCGCCGAAGCGATAGACCATCACCCGGTCGTAGCCGGTCAGACGGCGAAACTCGGTCGCCGCCCGGTCATAGAGGGTCTGGAGGCCGGGGCAGCGTTCGAAGGCGGCGGCGGCCGCTTCCAGCTGGGCCAGGATCTGGGCCCCGGTCAGCGGCTGGTCCAGGCCCGGCTCGACCTCGATCAGCACCTTGTCGGTCTGGAAGGTGGCGCTGACGTCGAACGCCCGGTCGGCGACCCGCAGGTTTCCGACGAAGCCGCCGCTGCTTCCCGAGGCGGTGACGGCGGCGATGTTGCGCGCGATCGGGTCGCCCAGCACCGCGCCGACGGACACGCCGATCCAGGTCTCGGCGCCCAGCAGCCCGGCCACGTCGCCGGCCGCGTGGCGGATCTCCAGCGTGTCGCGGTCCAGCACCAGCAGAACGCCGTGCGGCTGGACGGCGCCGGGAATGTGGATCGGTTCGCGGTCGCACGAGGCGATCTGCTCGGCCGTGGGTCCGGACGCGGTCATGCCGGAACCCCGCACATCCAGGCTTCCATCTGGGCGAAGGCCGAGCGCGCGCCGCGCGCGGCGGCGGCCTTGTCGTCGGCGCGTTCCAGCACGGCGCAGAACGCCTTCCAGCGCGCGCCGGTCGTCTCGCCATAGCCCTGGAAGAAGCTCAGGCCTTCGGACGACAGGCCGCGCACGCGAAGCTGCTTGTCGATGACCCGGCCGCCCAGGGTCGAGCCCTCCAGCACATAGAGGAAGCCCAGGGCCTCCGAGCGTCCGGTCGGCGGGGCCAGCGGGGCGTCGATCGGCGTTGCGACCTCGAGAACCGCCAGGTCGCGCTCCAGAGCGGGCGTCTTGCGGCGGGCGTCGAATTCCAGGTCCGGCTCGTCGCCCAGCAGTCGCGCCAGGGCGGCCTCGGCGGGCCGGTGGAAGGCCAGGAAGCGGCTCACCATCTCGCGGCGTCGGGCAGGATCGGCGACGCGCGCGAACACGTCCAGCCGAGCTTCGAGGCCATCGTGCAGGTCGCGGGTGGCCACGCGCAGGTGATCGAGGATCGGCGTTGTCATCAGGTAGCGGAATCCCGTGGCCAAGGCCGAGCCTCGGATATTAGCGCCCAATCGCGGAGGTCATGGTCGTGTATCCGACACAAGCTTCACCGGGCCTTGCTGGGGCCGGGGAAATGCACATCTAATGCCTGCGCTTGACGCCAAGGAGACTGTTCGTGACGCGCTTCATCATCCGAGCCCTGATCGCCGCCCTGGGCCTGTGGCTGGCGTCCGAGATCGTACCGGGCATCGCCGTGCCCGGCGGCTGGACCACCCTGCTGATCGCGGCGCTCTTGCTGGGCGTGGTCAACGCCATCGTCCGGCCGGTGGTCTTCGTGCTGACCCTGCCGATCACCGTGGTGACGCTGGGTCTGTTCCTGCTGGTGGTCAACGCCGCCATGCTGGGTCTGGTCGGCCTGATGCTGAAGGGCTTCGTGGTCGACGGCCTGTGGGCCGGGATCTTCGGCTCGCTGGTGGTCGGCGCGGTCAGCTGGGTGGGCCACCTGCTGATCGGCGACGGCGCGGATCGGGGTTAGGCCCCCACCGCCGCCGCGGCCAGGTCGCGCCAGCCGCGGGCTTCCTTGCGGAAATGCGAGTGGGTCTTGGCCAGGCGCTTGTCGATCTCGACCAAGGCTTCCCGGGCCTCGTCCTTGCGTCCCGTCTCGGCCAGGAACACCGCGTAGCGCGCCATGCCCTCGAAGCCCGGCAGGTGGGCGGCCGCCCAGCGCAGGGCGGTGTCGGCCTCCGCTGTTTGGCCCAGGGCGTGATGGGCGCGGCCCAGGGCCAGGGCGACGTTCGGCGTGCGGGCGGCGGGCGACTGGGCGCTCAGGCTCTCCAGCAGCGGCAGGGCCTCGGCGGCGCGATCCAGCTCGATCAGGGCGTTGGCGCGGCCCAGCATCAGCTGCGGATCGTCGGCGTAAAGACCCTGCAAGGCCTCGGCGTACAGGCGTTCGGCCTCGGCGTGCCGTCCAAGGCCCGCCGCCGCGGCGGCCAGGCGGGAGCGATTGGCGACGGTCGGCGTGTCGTCGACGGCCTGGGTGGCTGTGCGATACTCGCGTTGCGGATCGAGCATGTCGCGCGCCGCCTTGCCGACCTGGCGTCCCTTGGCCCCGCCGAAGAACTCCGGCGCGATGATGGCCGCCAGATAGACCAGGCCCCCGACATACGGGAACGCCAGGATGATCCACAGCCAGTACATCTGCTGATGGGTGCGCACCACGTGGACGCACAGGATGATCGAGAAGATCAGGGACGGGCCGATCAGGGGCAGCATTGCGGACTCCAAGCTCCACCTTGGGTCTTTGTCTCCTCGACGCGCCAAGGTCAATCGCCGGCTGGACGACAGGACCTAGTCGGCTGGGCGCGCGGCTTTTTTAGGATCGGCCTTGGGGGCGGGGGCGAGACGCAGCACCTCGGCCTGGTAGCGCTCGTCGTCACCGGCCGCCGCGAAGGGCAGGGCGTCGCAAAGCGCGTCCAGCATCGGGTCCAGCCATTGGTGCTCGGCCTTGTGGAAGTCGCCCAGCACGTAGTGCATGACCGCGTCCTTGTGGCCCGGATGGCCCACGCCGATGCGGCCGCGGCGGAAGGTGTCGCCGATCTGGCTCGTGATCGAACGCACGCCGTTGTTGCCCGCCGCCCCGCCGCCGGCCTTCATCCGGAAGCGGCCGGGGGCCATGTCGATCTCGTCGTGGAAGACGATCACGTCGGTCGGCGCCAGCTTGAAGAACTTCATGGCCTCGCCGACGGCGCGGCCGCTCTCGTTGTAGAAGGTCTTGGGCTTGAGCAGCAGCAGCTTGACCGGACCGTTCGGGGTCGAGACCAGGCCCTCGCAGGCCAGGCCCTGGAAGCGCGAACGCCACGGCGCCGTGCCCCATTTGCGAGCCAGGGCGTCGACCGCCATGAACCCGACATTGTGTCGGTTCTTCTCGTATTTCGGCTCGGGGTTGCCGAGGCCGGCGAGGATCAGCATCGCTGGAAATCCAAGATAAGGGCGCGCAACGAAAAACGGGCGGGCCCTGAAGCCCGCCCGTTCTCACGTATCAGATCGGAGACCCGACCAAAGCGTTTAGGCTTCGGTGGTGGTGTCGCCTTCGTTCGATTGCGAGGCCGCCGAGGCCTTCAGGTTGGCGATCACGAAGTCGCGGTCCTGGGCGGTGCGCACGCCTTCCGGCAGCTTCACTTCCGAGATGCGGATGACGTCGCCGATGTCGTGCGAGGCCAGGTCGATGACCAGTTCCTCGGGGATCTTGTCGGCCGGGCAGGCCAGCTCGACGACGTGGCGGATCACTTCCAGCGTGCCGCCCTTCTTCAGGCCGACCGAGGTTTCGTGGTTCTTGAAGTGCACCGGCACTTCGATCTTGATCAGTTGGTGCTCGTCGACGCGGTACAGGTCGAAGTGCAGCGGCACGTCGGTGACGGGGTGGAATTGCACGGCCTTGGCGATGACCGATTGCTTCTGGTCGCCGTGTTGCAGGGTCACCAGGTGGCCCAGCAGCTTGCCGGTGTAGAGCGCCTTGCGGAATTCGTTGACCTTCACGGCGATGTTCACCGGGGCCTGCGGGCCGCCGTACAGAACGCCGGGGACCAGGCCCTGGCGGCGGGTTTCGCGCGAACCGCCGGTGCCGGCGCGGTCGCGGATTTCGACGTTGAGAATGATCTCGGCCATGTCTTTTCTCTCTGGAGAGCCCCGTGCTCTCGAAATGCGAAGCCGCCGCACAAGACTGGATTGTCTCGCCCGGTCGACGTTTTTGGGTCGCGCCTCATACACAGAACGGCCCCCCGGGGGCGGCGGCTCGTAGGGCATGGCCGCGCCCGACGCCTTGATCACGCACATGCCGGTGTCGATCATGATGTGCTGGCCCAGGCAGAACACGTCCTCGTAGTGCGGCTTGGCGACGGCCAGGCACTGGTAGAGGTTCAGCTTGGCCATGTTCAGGCACATGGCGCTGGCCGGCTCGGCCATCACGGCCTCGATCAGGGTCAGCTTGTCGTCGCCGGCGTAGCCCAGCGCGGCCAGGGCGGCGACGGCCATGCCGCGGATGACCAGCGGCTTGTAGGGCGGCGGGGCGGAACGCGGGCCGGCGGCCAGAGCGGCGAGCGGGTCCGCCGCCGGGCCGGCGGGCGGAGCCTGCACCAGCGGCGCGCCACCCATCGAGGCTTGCTGAAGGGCGGCCATGTCGGCGCTGTCGGCCAGGCCGGGCGTCGCCGACATGGTCTTGGCGTAGGCCAGGCGGCCGTCGCGGTCGAGCACGGGCAGCAGCGACCACTTGGAGCGCTGGACGTCGTAGGCCGCCTGCTTGACGGCCTTGCCGGCCGTGTAGACCCTCAGGCCGTCGGCGCCGAGCGTATCGATGATCCGGGCGGCGGCGGTGTCGCTGCCCTTGAAGCCGACGGCGTAGGCCGGGTCGGCGATCAGCTGGTTGATCACCTGCTGGCGTTGGGCCGGGTCGACGGCGAAGCTGCGCACCGAGGCGACATAGGTCGGGTCCTGCAGGGCCAGGACCGCGGCGTAGGCCGTGGCGCCCGACAGGAACTGCTTGGGCTCATAGGCGACGGCGACCTTCAGCGACGACTGGATCTGGTCGCCGTTCTCGAAGGTCGGGCTGATGGCGCCGGCGCGCTGCATGTAGCCGCGGAAGGCGCTGGCCTTCTCGACGATGCTCGAGGACAGGGTGATCGGCGGCGGGGCGGGCGGGGCCAGAACCACCGGCGGCGGCGGCGGCGGCGTTTCGCAGCTGGCCAGCAAGGTGGCGGCGACCACGGCGATGGCCGTCAGCGCGGCGCGCGTACGCGTGGTGGAAAGCATCCCGAGAACATCCCCAATGATATAGAGCGCCCGCCATACCATCGGCGCGCGGGCGAGATTGTGACAGTCAGCCCGTTAACCATGTCTTGACAAGCGTAGCCGTCGAAAAGGCGTTCGAAGCCCCGGCGGTTCCCCTCTGGGGTGTTCTTAGTCGAACAGCTTGGAGACCGATTCCTCATTGGCGATCCGGCGGATGGCCTCGCCGATCAGCGGCGCGCAGGAGACATAGCGGATCTTCGGGCACGCCTTGACGGTGTCCGAGGCCTCGATCGAGTCGGTGACCACCAGCTCGGTCAGCACCGAATTGGCCACGCGCTCGGCGGCCGCGC
Organism: Caulobacter sp. P1_B12_2; assembly: GCF_056406675.1. Taxonomy (NCBI): domain Bacteria; kingdom Pseudomonadati; phylum Pseudomonadota; class Alphaproteobacteria; order Caulobacterales; family Caulobacteraceae; genus Caulobacter; species Caulobacter sp. P1_B12_2. The sequence goes on from NZ_JBFTZS010000297.1 coordinate 7,148, forward strand.
CCGACAGCACGCCGTGAGTGACATAGGCCGAAACCGACTTGGCGCCCTGGGCGATCAGGGCGGAGGCCGCGTTGCACAGGGTGCCGGCCGAATCGACGATGTCGTCGAACAGGATGCACTGGCGGCCGGCCACATCGCCGATGATGTTCATCACTTCGCTCTCGCCCGGGGCCGAGCGGCGCTTGTCGACGATGGCCAGGTCGGCGTCGTTCAGGCGCTTGGCCAGGGCGCGCGCCCGAACCACGCCGCCGACGTCGGGCGAGACGACCATCAGGTCGTCGCCCAGCTTGTAGCGCTTGTGGATGTCGTCGGCGAGCAGGCGCGAGGGCAGCAGGTTGTCGGTCGGGATGTCGAAGAAGCCCTGGATCTGGCCGGCGTGCAGATCCATGGTCAGCACCCGGTCGGCGCCCGAGCGGGTGATCAGGTTGGCCACCAGCTTGGCCGAGATCGGCGTGCGGCCGCCGGTCTTGCGGTCCTGGCGGGCGTAGCCGAAGTAGGGCAGCACGGCCGTGATCCGCTTGCCCGACGCGCGCTTCAGGGCGTCGATGCAGATCAACAGCTCCATCAGGTTGTCGTTGGCCGGGTAGCTGGTCGACTGGATGACGAAGACGTCCTCGCCCCGCACGTTCTCGTCGATGGTGACGAAGACCTCGAGATCGGCGAACCGGCGCACCTGGGCGCGGGTCAGCGGCATGTCGAGATATTCCGCGATGGCCTGGGCCAGGGTGCGGTTCGAGTTGCCGGACAGCAGCTTCATGATCTTGTCTCGGGAAGGGGTGTCGCCGTTGCGGGGGCTTCTAGCAGTCCCGGGCGCGGGAACAACCCCGAGTCTCGATTGATTCTGGTTATTCAGCGCGTTCTCCAAGGGGCTCACGCTTCGAGCGCGATGGCCGAAAGAAGCCGTCCGTAGTCGGACTCCCCGGCCAGAAAGGCCCTGCGGTTCGAAAAGAACAGATCCGGCTCGGTCCGGGTGTCGCGGCCGACCCACTCGCTGCGGCCCACCCCGGCCGTCTCCAGACGGTCCAGAACGAAGGCCGGGAGGTCGAACAGACGCTTGTCCTCGCCTTCGCCCGGCGAGAAGAATCGGCCGGAGCCCGGGCTTTCGGCTTCGAAGCGGTGCAGGAACTCCAGCCCGACCTCGTAGGACTGGGGCCCGATGCAGGGACCGACGGCGGCGACCATCCGCGAGGGCTCGCCGCCCAGCGCCACCATCCGGTCCACCGCGGCCTGGATGACGCCGTCCAGCGCGCCCCGCCAGCCGGCGTGGGCGGCCGCGACGATGCGGGCGACCGGGTCGGCGATCAGCACCGGCGCGCAGTCGGCGTGCAGGGCGCCGCAGACCACGCCCGGGGTCTTGGTCACCACCGCGTCGCCCTGCGGCCGCACGTCGCCCCACGAGCCGTCGGCGACGATGGCGATGGTCGAGTGGATCTGGAAACAGGTGTTGAGGTCTTCCGCCGCGGCTCCGAACCAGGCGGCGGCCCGGGCGCGGTTCTCGGCGACGTCGGCCGGCTCGTCCTGGCTGCCTCGTCCGACGTTGAGGCTGGAATAGAGCCCGGTCGAGACCCCGCCCTGGCGGGTGAAGAACGCGTGCTTCACCCCGGCGACGGCGGCCAACAGCGGAGACTGGACGGTGGGCAGGTCGTGCATGGTCTAGGATTCCTCGAACAGCGGAGGAGAAAGGCCGGGCGCGGACAGGCAGACGACCTTGAACAGCTGGCCCATCTGCGCCGCTCCGGTCAGGCGATCAAGCTGCCTGGCCAGCTTTTCCGACTGGTCGGGCCTGGAAGCGGCCAGGGCCTGGGCTCGGGCCTCGATCCCCAGGCCCTGCAGGAACGCGCCCTGGGTCAGGATGGGTCCCACGGCGGCGCCGGCCTCGACAGCGGCCGCCAGCACGGCAGGGAAGTCGGCCCAGACTGTCAGGTCGGCCTGGCCCGGCTCAGCCAGGGGCGAGACCTTGGCGTGGGCCTTCAGGGCCTGCAGCGTATCGCCCGGGCCCGGCGCGTCGCGACCGTAGTCGATCAGCAAGGCCGTCCCACCGTCGCGGGCGACGCGGTGGCCGATCTCCGAGCCGAGGGCGGCTTGGGCGGGAGAGGATTCGACGACGGTTCCGGGCGGATAGCTCCCTTCCCCCTCGATGGGGGAAGGGTCGGGG
>NZ_JBFTZS010000298.1:0-5789 GCF_056406675.1 Caulobacter sp. P1_B12_2
CGCTGCCGACATCCGACAGCAGATAGATGGCGATCAGCGGCGGGCCGAACGACTTCAGGTCCAGGCCGTAGCGCTTGCCCAGGAAGTCGGGCAGCCAGAACAGGAACATCCACCAGATCGGGTCGATCAGGAACTTGCCCAGGGCGAAGGCCCAGGTTTCCTTCTTGGTCAGCAGCTTGGCCCAGCCGATCTTCTCGACGGGGTCGGCCGGGTCCTGCTCGATGTGAGCCAGTTCGGCGGCGCCGAGGTTCTTCTGCTCACGCGGGCGGCGATAGACGATCAGCCACAGCGGCAGCCAGACCAGGCCGGCGATCCCCGTGACGATGAAGGCCATCTGCCAACCGAAGGCCAGCACGATGCCCGGCACGACCAGCGGCGTGACGATGGCGCCGATGTTGGTGCCGGCGTTGAAGATGCCGGTGGCCAGGGCGCGTTCGTTCTTGGGGAACCACTCGGCCACGGCCTTGATGCCGCCCGGGAAACCGCCGGCTTCACCGATGCCCAGGCCCATGCGGGCGATGGCGAAGCCGCCGAAGCCGCGCGCCAGGGCGTGACCGATATGGGCCACCTGCCAGATCAGGAACGCGATGCCGAAGCCCCAGCGGGCCCCGATCTTGTCCATGATCTTGCCCCACGCCAGGTAGGCGATCGCGTAGGCCAGCTGGAAGTAGAACACCAGATCGGCGTAGTGGGTCTCGTCCCAGCCGAACTCGGTGGACAGGTCGTGCTTGAGCAGGCCGATGGTCTGGCGATCGACATAGTTGATCACCATGGCCAGGAACAGCAGGCCGACAATCACCCACCTGTACCGCCCGATCTTCGCAGAAGGAGCCGGCATTGTTGGAGCGTCCATGGACGTCACATCCTCACCCTTAGGCTTGTAATTATTCCGACGCCCCCGCCGGTTTTCCGATCGTTAGAGCCTTTTCAAGCGAAGCGGAAATCCGTTCGCTTGAAGAAGACTTGGTAGAGCAAAACACGCCTGGCGCGCGACCAGGCTCTAGGCCGGGACGGCCACGCAGAAGACACTGCCGAACGGGCCGAAGTCTACGCGGGACGTATCCCCGGCGGCAATGTCATGAATTCCGGTGCTGGCGCCGGTGGTGACCAGCATGCCCTTCTTCAGCGGACGGCCGCGCGAGGCGACGTGGCCCAGCAGGAAGGCCAGGGCCGCCAACGGCGATCCGGGGATCGAGAACGCGCCGCCCTTGCCGACCGACACGTCGTTGATGAAGGTCTCCGACGGCATGTCTTCCCAGGCGATATCGCGCCAGTTCTCGACCACCGTGCCCAGGATCTGGCCGTCGTTGTTGCCGAAATCCGAGGCGACGATGGGCGGGCCGAGCTGGTTGATGGTGGCCAGCGGGCTGCCGGCGATCTCGATGCCGACGATCAGCTCGCCCACGTATTCGGCGGCTTCCTCGGCGGTCCATTCGGTCTTGTCGGCCGGAGCGTCCTTGCCCAGGCGGATGATGAATTCGGCTTCGACGGCGGTGAAGCCGCCGGCGATGGCGCGGAACGGGGTCGGCTCGGCGCCGGCGTTCCAGACCTTGGTCTTGAAGATGCAGCCGGCCAGACGCTCTGCGCCCAGGCGTTCGCGATGCTGCGGCGGCACCAGGCCCACCTTCCAGCCGACAAGTTCGTCAGGCCACATGTCGATGGCCAGATCCTGGACCGCGTAGCCGTCGGCCATCGATTGGGGCAGCACGCCGCCCGGATAGCCAGGGACCGACACGCCCTTCAGGCGCGCCTCTACGAATTGTGGTGCGATGGACGCCGGTGCGAACACCTCGCTCTCGGCCTCGGAAACGGTCACGCCGCGAATCCTCCCTCGCGTTACACTACAGTCCCGTTAAACGGGCTTTGTTCGTGCATAATGGAAACCGGTGTCATTGACAATCGGGCAACGCGACACCGGTGGCAGAGCATTGTCATGCCCCTAAAACGGGCGCGATGATGGCCGGCATGGTTGATCTTGCCGCCCTTCGCCGTCTGGCCCTGGCCCTGCCCGAGATCGTGGCGAGCCCCGATGGGGCGCGGCTGGCGTTCGAGGTGCACGGCAAGGGGATCGCCTGGTCCTATTTCGCGCGCGCTCATCCGAAGGCGCGGCGTGAGCTGGTCGAGGGCGTGATCGCCGTGCGCTGCCTGCGCGAGACCAAGGAGATGCTGCTGGAGGCCGCGCCGGATCGGTTCTTCGACGACGACCACTATCGCGGCTATCCCGCCGTGCTGGTGCGGCTGGAGGCGATCGACGAGGCCGAACTGGCGGGCTTGCTGGCCCAGGCGTGGCGGATCCTGGCGCCCAAGGCCCTGGTCAAGCGGATCGACGCCCAGCGATCCGGAACCGCGAACCCCGGCGGCGATTTCCCCTAGCAGACAAGTCTCTACCAGACGGGGAGCCGCGCCATGGCCCACGAACAGCTCGCCGAATACCGTCGCAAGCGCGACTTCCAGCAGACGGCCGAGCCGAGCGGCGACAACGCCGTGGCCTCCGCGCCGCATGCGCGGTTCGTGATCCAGAAGCATGACGCCACGCGCCTGCACTACGACTTCCGGCTGGAGGTCGATGGGGTGCTGAAGTCGTGGGCGGTGACCAAGGGCCCGTCGCTGGACCCGGCCGACAAGCGGTTGTCGGTCGAGGTCGAGGACCATCCGCTGGACTACGGCGACTTCGAGGGCACGATCCCTCAGGGGCAGTACGGCGGCGGCACGGTGCAGCTGTGGGACCGCGGCTACTGGTCGCCCGAACCCGGCTTCGAGGACGTGGCCAAGGCGCTGAAGAAGGGCGAGCTGAAGTTCGTGCTGGAAGGCGAGCGGCTGCACGGCTCGTGGGTGCTGGTGCGGATGAACTGGGACCGCAACGCCAAGGATGGCCCCAAGCGACAGGAAGGGGGAAAACGCTCCAACTGGCTGCTGATCAAGCACAAGGACGACGCCGCGCGGCCGGGCGAGGGCATGGCGCTGCTGGAGGAGGACGCCTCGATCGCCTCGGGCCGGACCATGGCCGACATCGCGGCGGGCAAGGGCAAGGGGCCCAAGCCCTTCATCCTGAAGGTCAAGGGCGACAAGGACGCGGTCTGGACCTCGCGGACCAAGGCCGAGCGCGAGGCGTTGCAGAAGGAGGCGGAGGAGACGCGGACGTTTTCATCCCCTTCGCTGTCATCCCGGGCGAAGCGAAGCCCAGACCCGGGACCGACGCCTGAGCGCGGCGCTTCCGGCGGTCCCGGATCTTCGCGCTCCGCGCTCGTCCGGGATGACAGCAGGAAGGGGAAGAAACCCGCCGATCTGCCCGACTTCATCGAGCCCCAGCTGTGCAAGTCCCTCGACCGTCCGCCCCCCGGCCCCGGCTGGGCGCATGAGATCAAGTTCGACGGCTATCGCGTGCAGCTGCGGGTCGAAGACGGCCGGGCGACCCTGCGCACCCGCAAGGGGCTGGACTGGACCGCGAAGTTCGCCGCCATCGCGCAGGCCGCCGCCGACCTGCCCGACAGCATCCTGGACGGCGAGGTCGTGGCCCTGGACGCCGCCGGCCAGCCCGACTTCGCCGGCCTGCAGGCGGCGCTGTCGGACGGCGACACCGGCGACCTGATCTTCTTCGCCTTCGACCTTCTGGCGGAAACCGGCGAGGATCTGCGCGACCTGCCGCTGCGCGAACGCAAAGCGCGGCTGAAGGCGCTGATGGGTGAGGACGAGCCGCGCCTGCGGTTCGTCGACCACTTCGAGACCGCCGGCGACGCGGTGCTGCTGTCGGCCTGCAAGCTGGAGCTGGAGGGCATCATCTCCAAGCGGCTGGACGCGCCTTACCGCTCGGGCCGCAGCGACACCTGGACCAAGGCCAAGTGCCGGGCCGGGCACGACGTGGTGATCGGCGGCTATACGACCACGGGCTCGGCGTTCCGTTCGCTGATCGCCGGCGTGATGCGCGACGGCAAGCTGGCTCATGTCGGCCGCATCGGCACCGGCTTTGGTCGCGACAAGGTCGCCAAGCTGCTGCCCCGGCTGAAGGCGCTGGAGACGAAGACCTCGCCGTTCGAAGGCAAGGGCGCGCCCCGCAATGCGGCGGAGATCCACTGGGTGAAGCCGGAACTGGTGGCCGAGATCGAATATGCCGGCTTCACCGGCGACGGCTCGATCCGCCAGGCCTCGTTCAAGGGGCTGCGCGAGGATATCCCGGCCAGCGAAGTCGAAGCCGAGGTCCCGGCCAAGGCCGAGACCGCCGAGCTGGCGACGCCCACCCCGAAGGCCTCGCCCAAAACCTCTGCCAAGGCTTCGGGGCCCAAGGCTTCGGGAACGATCTCCACCGCCAAGACCGAGAGCATCGTGCTGGGCGTGACGATCTCCAAGCCCGACAAGCCGCTATGGCCCGAGGTGGACGGCGCGCCCGCGACCAAGATCGACCTGGCCCGCTACATGGAGGCGGTCGGCCCTTGGATGCTGCCGCACATCAAGGGGCGGCCGGCCTCGATCATCCGGGTTCCGGACGGGATCGGCGGCGAGACCTTCTTCCAGCGCCACGCCATGCGCGGGATGTCGTCGCTGATCGAGCTGACCACGGTGAAGGGCGACAAGCAGCCCTACATCCAGTTCGACCGGGTCGAGGCGCTGATCGCCGCGGCCCAGATCGCCGCCGTCGAGATCCACCCCTGGAACTGCCAGCCGGGCGATCCGGAGGTGGCGGGGCGCCTGGTCTTCGACCTGGACCCCGCGCTCGGCGTGACCTTCCAGGACGTGATCGACGGCGCCCGCGAGATCCGCGATCGGCTGGAGGAAGTCGGGCTGGTCAGCTTCTGCAAGACGACCGGCGGCAAGGGCCTGCACATCGTCACGCCGCTATCGGACAAGGTGCCGTGGGACGCGGCCAAGACCTTCGCCCGCGAGGTCTGCGCCCGCATGGCCGCCGACGCGCCCGACAAGTATCTGATCACCATGAGCAAGAAGGCGCGGGAGGGACGGATCTTCCTGGACTATCTGCGCAACGACCGCACCTCGACCGCCGTCGCGCCGCTCTCGGCCCGGGCGCGGCCGGGCGGCACGGTGTCGATGCCGCTGAACTGGACCCAGGTGAAGGCGGGGTTGGACCCGACGAAGTACACGATCCGCACCGCCCCCGGCCTGATCGCCAAGAGCACCGCCTGGGAGGACTATTTCGACGCCGCCAAGCCCCTGAAGGCGGCGATCAAGCGGCTGGGATGAACGGACCCTAGCTCGCCTTGCGGGCCTCCGCCGCCAGCCGGTCGGCCTGGCGGTCCAGGTCGTCGGCTTGAGAGGGCAGGCGCTTGGAGAGGGTCAGCAGCTCGGCGTCGGTGACGACGTTGCCGCGCGCGCGATTGTCCTCGATCTGCAGGGCGCGGTAGGCGGGATCGCGCAGGCGGGCGGCCTCCTGGCGCATCTGCTGGGCGCCGTTCCTCATCTGCACGGCGCCTTGGGCCATCTGGGCGCGGGCCGTGATCATCTGGCGCGCGGCTTCCTGGCGGGCGCGTTCGCCCATCAGCCGGGCTTGCTCGCCGTCGGCCCGGGCTTGAGCGGCGTGGGCGCGCGCTTCGTCGGCGGCCCGGCGGGCGATGTCGCCCTGGGCGCGGTCGTTGTCGGCGAGACGTCGGGCCTGGGCGGCTTGAGCCCGGCTCTCGGCGGCGGCGCGCCGAGCCTGGGCGGCCTGGGCTCGGGCTTCCGCGGCCTGGGCGCGGGCCTCGGCGGCGGCCTGCTGCTCTTGAGGCGTGGAGAACCGGAAATAGCTGTGGCTGACGCCTTCCGGCGGTGCGGGCGGGGGAGGCGGCGGCGGAGGTGTAGGG
>NZ_JBFTZS010000299.1:0-5779 GCF_056406675.1 Caulobacter sp. P1_B12_2
GGGTGGACCTGAAGACCCACGCCCTGAAGCCGCTGGTCGATGGCAAGCTGCGGCTGCTGTTCGTCGGCCGCAAGACCGGCCAAGTCTACTACCAGCGCATGGCCGAGGAGGGCTCGGGCGTGGTCGAGGCGGTCGATCCGAAGACCAAGAAGGTCCGCCAGGTCGCCAAGCTGGCCAAGGGCGTCGGCATCCAGACGATCAACGCCGACGAGACCCTGCTGGCCGGCGTGGCCAACCGCACCGACGTGCCGATCCCTCCCAACATGATGGAGGCCCTGCCCCGCAATCCCGACGACGTGAAGAGCGCCGACGGCCGCGAGCTGTCCTATGCCGAGGGCCGCGAGGTGCAACTGAACGCGCGCCTCGACAGCCGCATCCCGATGGAGATCTTCACGATCAACACCGTGACCGGCGAGCGCAAGGTCGTGCACCAGGCCACCGATTGGCTGAACCACCTGCAGTTCTCGCCGACCGACCCGCACCTGCTGATGTTCTGCCACGAGGGTCCCTGGCACAAGGTCGACCGCCTGTGGCTGGTGCGCACCGACAAGGCGGGCGATACGCCGGTCAAGATCCACACCCGGACCATGAACATGGAGATCGCCGGCCACGAGTGGTTCAGCGCCGACGGCAAGACCGTCTGGTATGACCTGCAGACCCCGCGCGGCGAGGACTTCTGGGTGGCCGGCTACGAGATCGCCACCGGCAAGCGCACCTGGTTGCACCTGGACCGCAACGCCTGGTCGGTTCACTTCAACACTTCGCCGGACGGCAAGCTGTTCGCCGGCGACGGCGGCGACAGCGAGATGGTCGCCCACGCGCCGGACGGCAAGTGGCTGTACCTGATGCACCCGCGCGCCGTCCCGGACGTCGCCGGCATCCACGCCCCGGGCTCCGAGGCGCTGATCCAGCCCGGCGTGCTGGACACCGAGCGCCTGGTGAACATGCAGGGCCACGACTACCGGCTGGAGCCCAACGTCAACTTCACCCCGGACGCCAAGTGGATCGTGTTCCGGTCGAACATGCACGGGGCCAACCACGTCTATGCGGTCGAGGTGGCCAAGGCCGGCGGGAACGCGAAGCCCTAGGCGGGGCGGCCCGCCAACGCCGCCCGGACGGCCTGCGGTGTGATCGGGATGTGCCTCAGGCGCACGCCGACGGCGCGGAAGATGGCGTTGGCGATCGCCGGGGCGACCACCGTCGTCGCCGGCTCGCCCAGGCCCACGGGGACCTCGACGCTATCGACGAACTGGATGTCCAACTCCGGCGTGTCGGAGATCCGCAGCGGCGTATAGGTGTCGAGGTTCAGGTCCTTGACCTCGCCGTTCACGAACTCGGTGCCCTCGTGCAGGGCCATGCTCAGGCCCCACAGCGTCCCGCCTTCGGTCTGGGCGTGGGCGCCGTCGGGATCGACGATGGTTCCGGCGTCGGTCACCACCGTCAGCTTCTGGACCGTGACCACGCCGCTGGCGCGATCCACATGGACCCTGGCGACACAGGCCACCCAGGTGGGCATGTCGCGCTCCTGTCCAAAGCTGGTCGCCAGGCCCAGGGCGGTGTCCTTGGGCAGGGCCTGGCCCCAGCCGGCGGCCTGGGCCGCGCGGCGCACGACCTCGGCCTGGCGCTTGGCGCCGCCCACGGTGCTGGCGTCGCCGCCAGCATTAGCCCCGACGCCCGTCAGCAGCTTCAGCCGCAGAGCGACCGGGTCGGTCTTCAGATGGTGGGCGGCCTCGTCGATGAAGCTTTCGCCGGCCCAGTTGGTCCAGCCCGGTCCCACCGACCGCAGCCAGCCGGGGCGGAAGGTTTCGTTGGCCAGATCGTTGTTGATGGCCCGCACCTTGTGGGCGCCGACCTCGTACCAGTGGTCCGCGCCGGAGATGGCGAAGGGGTCGTAGGCCACGCCGTTCTTGCCCTTGGGCATCAGGGCCGGAGCATTGGCCAAGGTGGGCCAGCCGGCCGCGGCGTGATGCTCCTGGGCCAGGATGTTTCCCGCGCCGTCGAAGGCCATGCGCACGGTCTGGACCGAGGGCGAGCGCACCGAGTCGAAGCGCACGTCGTCCTCCCGGGTCAGCACCAGCTTGACCGGCTTGCTCAGCGCCTTGGCCGCCAGGGCCGCGGGCACCGCGTAGTCGCCGTTCAGGCGCCGCCCGAACCCGCCGCCCAGCATGTAGGTGCGCATGACGATGCGGGTCTCAGGACGGTCCAGCGCCTTGGCCAGGGTGGGCAGAATCAGGCTCTGCCACTGGTTGCCGGTGTGGATCTCCATCACCCCGTCCTTCTCAAAGGCCAGGGCGTTCAGCGGCTCGAGCTGGAAGTGCAGCACGGTGGCGGCGGTGTAGGTCCGCTCAAGCACCGACTTTGCGGCCTTGAAGGCCGGGCCGGTGTCGGCGGTCTTGTTCTCCAGCAGCGCCCCGCCGTCGGGCTTGGCGATCAGGTCGGCGGCATGGTCCTGCAGGTCCTTTTCCGACACGGTGGCGCCGGGGCCCGCGGTCCACCGCACCTTGACCAACTCCGAGGCGCGCAGGGCCGCCGGATAGCTTTCGGCGATCACCAGCACCCAGCCGGGCACGGTGTCGGACGGATCCTCGATCGTCAGGCACCGCAGGTAGCCCTTGATCTTCTTGGCGGCGCTGTCGTTCACCGACACCACCTTGGCCCCGTGGCGAGTGGGCGGCAGCTTGGGCCGCGCGAACACCATGCCCGGGACCTTGGCGTCGATGCCGTAGATCGCCGTCCCGTTGGTCTTGGCGGCGACGTCCAAAGCCTTGCCCGGCTTGCCGATCAGCTTGCGCTCGGCGGCCGGCTTGACGGGCAGCTTGGCCAGTTCCTCCGGCGTGAACTGCCGTGCGACGCCGCCGCGCTTGACGATGTCGCCGTACGAGATCGACTTGCCGCCGACATGGACCACGCCGCCGCGCGCCGTCCCGCCCGTCGGCGAGACGTTCAGCAGCTTGGCGCCGGCCTCGACCAGGGCGATGCGACCGGCCGCGCCGGCCTGGCTGAAGATCGGGAAGGTCTGCCACACCGACCAACTGCCGCCGGTGACCATCAGGCCCCACTTGGGATCGGTGTCGACATGGACGATGCGCACCTTGTCCCAGGCCACGTCCAGTTCGTCGGCCAGGATGCGGGCCAGGGCGGTGCCCACGTGCTGGCCCATCTCGGCGCGGATGATGTTGACGGTGACGATCCCCTCGCCATCGATGGCGAACCACAGGGTCGGCTCAAACCGGGGGCCTGTCGCCAGAGCTGGCGCGCCGCCGGGCACGGCCGGATCCATCGCCGCCTCTACCAGGGCCGCGAAGCCGAAGGCCAGGCCCGCGCCCGTCGAGGCGACTAGGAAGTTACGGCGTGACAGCAGGCTGCCCGGTTCGCCTTTCGGCGGAAGGCGGCTCACGACTTGCCTCCCATGGCGGCGGCGGCCTGCTTGATGGCCGCGCGGATGCGGACGTAGGTCATGCAGCGACAGAGGTTGCCGCTCATGGTCGCGTCGATGTCCTGGTCGGTGGGCGCGGGGAAGTCCTTGAGCATGGCCGCGGCCTGCATGATCTGGCCCGACTGGCAGTAGCCGCACTGCGGGGTCTGCAGGTCCAGCCAGGCTTGTTGAACCGGGTGCTGGCCGGCCGGATCCAGACCCTCGATGGTCGTCACCTCGGCGCCCTCGACGGCGCTGATCGGCGTGATGCACGAGCGCGTGGCCCGTCCGCCGACATGGACGGTGCAGGCCCCGCACATGCCGATGCCGCAGCCGAACTTGGTGCCGGTCAGGCCGATGTCGTCGCGGATCACCCACAGCAGGGGCGTGTCTTCGTCGGCGTCGATGGAGACGGACCGGCCGTTGATCGTGAACTGGGTCATGGCTGGCTCACTTTCCCTGCGCGCGGATCGTCGCGACCTTCTTGTCCAGGTCCGGCCAGGCGGGTTTGTCGGTGCGGGTGGCCCGCAGATAGGCCGCCAGCCTGGCGACGTCGGCGTCGCTGAAGCGGTTGAAGCTGGGCATCACCACGCCCGGCGCGCCGTCTCGGGCGCTGACCCCGTACAGCACCACCCGGATCAGGTTGGTCGGATCATCCAGATTGACGGCGCTGTTGAGGGCCAGGTCCGGCCGCAGCGGATTGGGCTGGCCCGCGCCGTTGTAGTGGCAGGACGCGCAGGCCGCCGTGTACAGCCGCGCTGACGGGTCGTTCTGCGGTCCGACGTTCAGGCGATCGGCGGCCGCCGCCCGCTGCAGGACCGGTGCCAGGGTCGAGGCTCGGCCCGCCGCGCCGGCACGGTCGGCGAAATAGACGGCCAGGGCTTGAATGTCGGCGTCGGGCAGGCGGCTCAGGCCGTCATGCACCACCGGCGCCATGGGGCCGGCGGCCACGCCGTGATAGCGGCTGACGCCGGTGCGCAGATAGGCGGTCAGCTCGGCCTGGTCCCAGGGCGCGGGCGAGGGATTGGCGGCGGTCAGCGGCGGCGCGATCCAGTTGTCGATCGCGGCGCCGGCGAAGGCCTTGTCACGCTTCTCGGCGCCCAGGGCGTTGCGTGGCGTGTGGCAGGCGCCGCAGTGACTGACGCCCTCGGCCAGATAGGCCCCGCGGTTCCACTCGGCGCTCCTGGCCTTGTCGGGCTCGAAGCGGCCGGGCTTGAAGAACAGCAGCTTCCATCCAGCCTGCAGCGCGCGGATGTTCAGCGGGAACGGCACGCTGTTGTGCTTGGCGGGCGCGACCACCGGGGGCCGGGTCATCATGTAGGCGTAGAGGGCCGAGACGTCGGCGTCCGACAGCTTGGTGAAGTGGTCGTAGGGAAAGGCCGGGAACAGGTGGGAGCCGTTGCGGGCCACGCCCTGGTGCATCGCCCGGCGGAAGGCTGGCTCCGACCATGTCCCGATCCCGGTCTTGGGGTCTGGGGTGATGTTGGTCGAGTAGATCGTGCCGAAGCCCGTCTTCATCGGGTAGCCGCCCGCGAACGGCTGGCCGCCCTTGGTGGTGTGGCAGGTCGAGCAATAGCCGGCGCCGGCCAGCACCTCGCCCCGCGCGACCAGTTCCGGCGCGAAGCTGGACGGCGCGGGCGGCGCGATCTTGCCGATCCCCGGACGCCAGGCGAAGACCCCGAACCCAACCAGGCCGACGACCACCACCGCCAGCAGTCCGACAAGGATACGTTTCAGCACGAGAGGCCCTCCTGGCGGTCCCGCGCGGTCGAGCCAAGCTCATACGCAACAGGGCCAGATGCGGATGAGCTTCAGTCCAAATTCCCTTCCAGGCAAGGCATACGCATGTTCTGCGAGTCGATCGCGTCTAGACCCGCGGAACCGCCAGCCACCTAGGGGCGGCGATAGAGCTCCGCCTCGATGATCCCCAAACCGCCGCCGGCCGCCACCTTCTCGGCGCCGGTGTCGAGACCCGCCCGGGCGCCGGTGATTTCGACGATCTTGCCGAAGGCGTCGCGGTCGACGGTGGGGCCGGTCAGGGCGATGCGCAGCCTGGTCCCCTTCGCCGCCTTCAGCGGCAGGGTCACGTAGCCAAGGCTCTTGGCCGGCACGCCCTCGTAGACCGTCATGCCGTCCAGGGTGATGCGCAGCGGATACGAGCGCAGGCGCCAGCCGATCAGCTTCAGCACCACCTCATCGACCCCCTGGGGCTTGTCGAGCTGGTACTCGATCCAGGCGTTGGCCAGCTGGCCGTCGCTGGCCCAGTGGGTCATTTCGTCGTCGTCCCGGGCCAAGCCGACCGTCGCCTGGTTCGAACCGGCGACGGTGGCGACGGGCTTCAGGGCCACCCGCCGGACCTTGTAC
>NZ_JBFTZS010000300.1:0-5770 GCF_056406675.1 Caulobacter sp. P1_B12_2
CGCCGAGGCCGCGCCGGCTCCCGCCGCGCCGGTCGCCGCCGCGCCCGCTCCGGCGGCTCCGGCCGCCATCGTCGACAAGAACGACAAGGGCGACAACGCCTGGATGCTCACCTCGACCGTCCTGGTCCTGCTGATGATCATCCCGGGCCTGGCCCTGTTCTACGGCGGCCTGGTCCGCTCCAAGAACATGCTGTCGGTGATGATGCAGGTCTCGACCGTCGCCATCATCGGCTTCGTCGCCTGGGTGCTGTGGGGCTATAGCTTCGCCTTCACCGATGGCGGCAGTTGGGACCTCTTCGTCGGGGGCCTTGGCCGTCTGTTCCTCAAGGACGTGACCCCGGCCAGCAACGTCGCGACGTTCTCGACGGGCATCGTGATCCCCGAGTTCACCTTCATCTCGTTCCAGGCGACCTTCGCCGCCATCACCGCCGCCCTCGTGGTCGGTTCGCTGGTCGAGCGCATGAAGTTCGCCGCCATCGTCGCCTTCGCGGTGCTGTGGCCCCTGCTCTCCTACTACCCGATGGCCCACATGGTCTGGTGGTGGCCGGGTCCTGACGCCATCGCTCAAGCTCCGACCGCCGCCATCAAGGCCGGTCAGATCTGGACCTGGGGCGCGCTGGACTTCGCCGGCGGCACCGTGGTGCACATCAACGCTGGTATCGCCGCCTTGGTCGGCGCCCTGATCCTGGGCAAGCGTCAAGGCTACGGCAAAGAGCCGATGCCCCCGCACTCCCTGACCCTGACCCTGGTGGGCGCTGGCCTGCTGTGGGTGGGCTGGTTCGGCTTCAACGCCGGTTCCAACCTGGAATCGAACGGCTACGCCTCGCTGGCGATGATCAACACCTTCGTCGCCACCGCCGCCGCCGGTCTGTCCTGGATCGTCGTCGAGTGGGTCACCAAGAAGAAGCCGTCGGCCCTGGGCCTGGCTTCGGGCGTCGTGGCCGGCCTGGTCGCCGTCACCCCGGCCGCCGGTTTCGCCGGCCCGATGGGCGCGGTGATCCTGGGTCTGGTCGTCTCGCCGATCTGCATCTTCTTCTGCTCGGTCGTGAAGAACGCGCTGAAGTACGATGACAGCCTGGACGCCTTCGGCATCCACGGCATCGGCGGCATCGTCGGCGCCCTGGCCACCGGCCTGCTGGTCAACCCYGTCTGGGGCGGCGCCGGCATCGTCGACTACACCACCTGCGCCAAGGACGGCGACATCTCGACCTGCGACGCCCTGGCGACGTACGAGCCGATCGCCCAACTGATCATCCAAGCCAAGGCCGTCGGCCTGACGATTGTCTGGTCGGCCATCGCCTCGGCCATCGTGTTCTTCGTGATCAAGCTGGTCATCGGCCTGAAGGCGTCGCCTGAAGCCGAAGAAGAAGGCCTGGACATCTCCGAGCACGGCGAACGCGCCTACCACAGCTAAGGCTGGGGTTCGGAAGACCAAGGAAGGGCCCGGAAGCTTCGGCTTCCGGGCCTTTTTCTGGGCGCGATGGGTGCAGGTGGGGACACACACTCACGGCAAGGCCTCAGTCATTCGGCCCAGACCTTGGGTGAGTGTGTGTCCCCTTCTCCGCCCCGATCTTTCTAGAACGGCCCGCCCAGTCGGCAGCGCCGGACCCACCAGTCGGGCCGCATCCGCTCGATCCGCTCGGCCAGGCCTTCGGCCTCGATGTCGCTGGCGCACAGGGCGAAGCAGGTGGCGCCGGAGCCGGACATCCGGGCCAGCAGGGTCTCGGGCTCGTCGGCCAGCAGGTCAAGAACCTGGCCGATGCGCGGCTCCAGGGCCACGGCCGGCGCTTGCAGATCATTGCGGGTGAAGCCGGCCAGCCAGGCGCAGACTTCCTCGATGCTCTCCAGTCCGTCCAGCATCGGCGGCGGGGCTTCGCCCTCGGGCGCCACGGCCGCGTCATAGGCCCTATAGACGGCGCCGGTCGGCGACGGGACCAGCGGATTGACCAGGACGGCGTGGAGGTCCGGCAGGCCCGGCGCCGGCGACAGCCGCTCGCCCCTGCCCTGCGCCATCACCGGCGCGCCCCACAGACACGCCGCGCCGTCAGCGCCGAGGCTCCCGGCCACGGCTTCCAGATCGGCGTCGGACAAGTCGGGGGCCAGGGCCTCGCGCAGCAGCCTCAGGGCCGCGCCGGCGTCACTGGAGCCGCCGCCCAGACCGGCGGCGATCGGCAGCGCCTTGTCGAGGATCAGGCGGAACGGCGGGATCGGTCCGCCCAGGCGCACGCGCAAGGCGTTGGCGGCCCGCACCACCAGATTGCCGTCGTCGATCGGGATCTCGCCGCCGAACCGTCCCGTCGTCTCGAAGCTCAGCGCATCGGCCGCCTGCAGACTGACCCGGTCGCCGACGTCGGCGAACAGCATCAGGCTGGAGATCGGATGATAGCCGGCCGCGTCGGGTCCGCCGACGTGCAGGAACAGGTTGACCTTGGCCGGGGCGAAGGCGTCGAGGCGCATGGCGTGCCCCCCCTTTGAAGAGTCAGGAAGCGTCAGGAAGCGTCTACAGTCGTCAGGTTACTGGCTGGCGGCGATCTTGGCCGGTCGCCCGTCCAGGCCGTCCTTCAGCTTGGCCTCGGCCTCGGCCTTCTGCTTGGCGTCCGGCTCCAGGCTGAGCACCCGCTGCCACTGGTAGCGCGCCTCGACCTGGCGGCCGATGCGCCAATAGGCGTCGCCCAGGTGGCCGTTGACGTCCGGGTCGCCCGGCTCCAGTTCGACAGCCTGCTCCAGCTTGGTCACGGCGGTCTTGTAGTCGCCCTGGCGGTAAAAGCCCCAGCCCAGCGAGTCGAGCATGGCGCCCGACTGCGGCCGCGCGTCGACCGCCTTCTGGACCATGGCGATGGCCTCGGGCAGACGCACGCCGCGATCGATCCACGAATAGCCGAGATAGTTCAGCAGGTCGGGCTCGTCCGGGCTGAGCTTGACCGCCGTCAGCAGGTCGTGCTCGGCGTCGTCCCAGTGACCGGCCCGCTCCAGGGCGATGCCGCGCATGTAGAGCAGGCGCCAGTCGGGCTTGTCGCCCTCGCCGGCGATCAGCGGATCCAGGGCGGCGGCCGACTCGGCCCAGCGCTCGTTGGCCCGCAGCAGGTCGGCATAGGTGATCTGGGCGTCGCGGTCCTTGGGCGCGGCGACTGCCGACTGCTGGGCCAGCACGACGGCCTTCTCCTTGTCGCCGCCGGTCTGGTAGCTCCAGGCCAGCTTGGACTGGGCCGCGACATACTTGGCCGAGGTGGCGGGCACCTTGGCGTAGGCTTCGCGGGCCCCCGCATGGTCATCGTCCTGGGCCAGCAGGTCGCCGACCAGCAGCCAGGCGTCGTCGCGCTTGGGATCCAGCCGCAGGGCCAGGCGCAGATAGGCCAGGCCGAACTGGCTCTGGCGCTCGCTGGCGAAGGTGGCGGCGCAGGCCACCAGGACGTGGGCGGCGCCCTGCTTGTCGGTCGACATGGCCGGCGCGGGACCGCGCGCGGCGGCCCGGGCGCGGGCCATGCGCAGGCCCTGGTCGTCCGGATCCTGGGCCAGGGCTCCATCGTACAGCGCCACGGCGTCCGCCTGGCGCTTGCGACGCTCCAGGAACGCGCCGTAGTCCTCGACGAACAGGCGCCGCGCGTTCTCGATCGCCATCAGCGCCTTGTAGTCGGTCTCGGCCTCGTCATAGCGCTTGGCCTGCTCGTAGAGCCGCGCCTGGCTCAGCTGGCCGAAGTACTGGACAAACCGGTCGCCCTGCAGTTCCGGACGCACCACCGCATTGTCCTTGTCGCCCGCGGCGGCGGCCAGCCAGGGCGCCAGCAGCACGGCGGCGGGACGATGCGGGAAGCCGAGGGTCTCGGTCTTCAGCAGGGTCTGGGCGTCTCGGGCCTTGCCGGCGGCCATCAGGTCGACCACCCGGGTCAGGACGCCCAGCCGGCGCACCTGCTCGTTGGAGTCGGTCCCACGCGGGGCGATGGCCGCGGCGCGCGGGACGTCGCCGGCCAGCAAGGCGGCGGTGAAGGCGCGGTCGGCCAGCACGCCCGGATCCTCGTCCAGCTGGCGCGCCTCGTCGAAATAGGTCGCGGCCTGGGCGTTTGAGCCGTTCAGCAACGCCGCCTGCCCCGCCAGGAACTGCCCATAGGCCGAGCGGCTCGAGCCCCAGGCCGATCCCATGGTGAACTGGCCTCGCAGGTCCGGCCCGGGCGCGGCGGCGGCACAGGCGGTAAGGGTCGAGGCGGAAAGAAGGGCGAGAAGCAGCTTGATACGCGTCATGTCCGCACCCTCATCGGTTTCCGGGCGCGCCGCAAGAAAAAGGCGCGGTCCAGAGCTTGGACCGCGCCCCCAGGCTTTTGTGGGGCCTTTGAAGGCCTCCTACATGTTCGGATAGTTCGGCCCGCCGCCGCCCTCGGGCGTGGTCCAGACGATGTTCTGCGACGGATCCTTGATGTCGCAGGTTTTGCAGTGGACGCAGTTCTGGGCGTTGATCTGGAAGCGCGGATCCTGGCCCTGCTCGTCGTAGAGCACCTCGTAGACGCCCGCCGGGCAGTACAGCCGGGCCGGTTCGCCGTACTTGGGCAGGTTCACCTGGATCGGGACCGTGGGGTCCTTCAGCTTCAGGTGGGCCGGCTGGTCTTCCTCGTGGTTGGTGGCCGAGATGAACACCGAGCTCAGCTTGTCGAAGCTGATGACGCCGTCCGGCTTGGGATAGACCAGGGGCTTGTAGTCCTTGGCCAGGCCCGTCGATTCCGCGTCGGTCTTCTCGTGCTTCATCGTGCCGAAGAACGAGAAGCCGCCGGTCAGGTGGTTGACCCACATGTCGAACATGCCCAGCGCCCCGCCCAGGGCCGTGCCGAACTTGCCCAGCAGCGGCTTGGCGTTGCGGACGACCTTCAGCTCCTTGGCCACCCAGGACTTCTCGTAGAGGTCCTGGTAGGCGACCAGCTCGTCGCTGGCCCGCCCGGCGGCCAGGGCCTCGAAGGCGGCGTCGGCGGCCAGCATGCCGGTCTTCACCGCGTTGTGGCTGCCCTTGATGCGCGGCACGTTGACGAAGCCGGCCGAGCAGCCGATCAGCGCGCCGCCCGGGAAGGTCAGCTTCGGGACGGACTGATAGCCGCCCTCGGTGATGGCGCGCGCGCCATAGGCGATGCGCTTGCCGCCCTCCAGGTGCGGCTTGACCGCCGGATGGTGCTTGAAGCGCTGGAACTCGTCGAACGGCGACAGCCAGGGGTTCTTGTAGTTCAGGTGCACGACGTAGCCGATGGCCACGTAGTTGTCCCCGAAGTGGTACATGAAGCTGCCGCCGCCGGTCTGGTTGTCCAGCGGCCAGCCGGTGGTGTGCTCGGCCAAGCCGGGCTGGTGCTTTTCGGGCGGCACCTGCCACAGTTCCTTGATGCCGAGGCCGAACTTCTGCGGCGACTTGCCGGCCGACAGGTCGAACTTGGCGATCAGCTGCTTGGCCAGCGAGCCGCGCACGCCCTCGGCGATGAACACGTACTTGCCGTGCAGCTCCATGCCGGGGTTGTAGTCGCCCTTGTGGTGGCCATCCTTGGCCACGCCCACGACCCCGACCACGACGCCCTTGACCGAGCCGTCGGCGTTCCAGACCAGGTCCGAGGCCGCGAAGCCCGGATAGATCTCGACGCCCAGCTCTTCGGCCTGGGTCGCCAGCCAGCGCGAGAGATTGCCCAGCGAGGCGATGTAGCAGCCGTCGTTGTGCATGAACGGCGGCATGGCGAACATCGGCAGCGACAGGTCGCCCGACGGACCCAGCAGCCGGAAGACGTCCTTGGTGACCGGGGTCTCCAGC
>NZ_JBFTZS010000301.1:0-5731 GCF_056406675.1 Caulobacter sp. P1_B12_2
GCCCTTGACTGACCTGTCTAGACCGGCACGCTGCTGCCTACGAGAGATGTAAGGCAGATCCTGATCTTCAGATCGATCTTGCCTCTAGGCGAAGTTGAGATCGTCTGATCTCGGCAAACCCTGGCCGCTAGGAAGCTCTAGCGCTTTCACTGAAGCAGGCCCTTTCAACACTCACCAAAAGCGTGTTTCGTTAAAAGCGTCACCTTAGTGGCTTCCCCAAATGCATGTACATGGCGACGTTAAGCGCCGTGGCTCCTGAGAAAGATTAGAATGGTCAAGGTCGACGAAGGGCATTTTGTTCGGGCCGCTCTCGAGATCGGTGCCAGCGGTGACAACGACACGCTTCCGTATGATCTCGACGCCGCCTTCATTAAGGACATGGCTGCCGATCTTGCAGGAATCTGTCTCGCGCTATTCAGGGGTATCGAGACGGGCAGCTTGGGGAAGGCTGCGGTCTTCATGAACGGACTTACGATCGGCGCGGAGCGGCTGCTTGTGCCATCCGGATCTCATGGTTTCCGTATTACCACAAAGATACACCCATTCTGGAATCTCTACCTGAATGGCCTGGGGCTAGCGATCGCTGAAGCGAACGAGACTCAGCGGAGCGTTCGCGCTCACTCATACCGGCTTGCTGCACAGGGGCCGGGCTTTTTCGATCGAGCGAGGTCCTGGCGAGCCTACAAGGCTGCGACGTTGAGCGAACCGGGTCTTGAAGAGGACCGGGCGGTTGTCATCCAAACTGACGTCTCAAGCTTCTACGAGCATATTTACCATCATAGGCTCGAGAACGTCATCAAGGACCTGTCACCGGGCTCAACCCTTGCGACGCAAATCGATCGTATCTTGAGCAAGCTCGCAGCGGGCCGATCTTACGGACTTCCCGTTGGCGGCCAATGTGCGCGCATCCTCGCGGAAGTGATGATGACGCCGATCGATCGTTCGCTGACCGATGCCGGGCTCGTCTGGCATCGCTATGTCGATGACTATACGTTGATCTGCCGTTCGCAACAGGACGCCTATATGGCGCTCTCGACGCTGTCGCACACTCTGGCGGACTACGGGTTGTCGCTAAATCGCACCAAGACAACCATCTTGAGTTCGAAGCACTATCGGGATTTTATTGCATCACAGCTGGGTGATGGTGAGGATTCAAGTCTTGCATTGCGAGAGCTTGATCTTCATTTCGACCCTTATTCAGACCATGCGAGCACGGAATATGAAAAACTGAAACAATCTTTCGAAAGGATTGATATTTCTTTTTTACTTGATCTTGAGCGTGAAAAATCTCAGCCCGACGCTTTTGTTATTGCGCAGATTAGTCGTGCGCTGAAATTCCAAGAACCGGCTGTAGCCGTGCAGTTATGCGCAACGCTTTTGAATCCTAATAATTTAGACTCTTTTCGCGCCTCTTGGTCAAAAATAATGCGAGGCGTTTATGCAGTTCGCTCTAACGATGCTTTTGAACCAATATTCTCATCTATTGATGAATTGCTCGACGGGCTGCCGAATAGCGCGGCTCATCTGCTTGTTCCTGAAGCCAACCTGCTACACTTTCTGAGGGCGCTCCGTTTTGTCAGGACCGACAGCCGCGGCTCGTTCGTCCGGCGAACTTACGATACGTCTACTTCCTTCTCCGTCCGACGCGCCTGCATCGATTGTTGGAAGCACTGGGCCGATAGAGCGGCTTTCACTCGCCTGCGGAATCAATGGCCAAACCTACCGGCAGACGAGCAGCGGATGCTTTGGCTTGCAGCCGGCGTATTTGGCGATGAAGGCCGGAAGACAAGGGAGCAGTTGCGAGGCTCACTGTCGCAAGCTTGGCGACTTGGCATTGAAAGCAGCGGACAGGGAAGCTTTGCGGCTTCCTATGAAGGCTGGGCTACCAATGGCGTTTAATCGGCTACCGGCTCGGGACCCAAGAACCGTTGCGCGCGACATTCCTGGTGTTCTGGATGTTCTGTTTCCGCGCCTGACCGGGGGGCTGGTCAACGCGTTGAATGCAAAGATGTTTTCATTTCCTAGCATCAGTCCAATACCAAATGCGCTGATTCAGGAAAGTCCCCTGCAAAAGGCGATGCTGTTTGAGCTCTCGATGGCGCGAGCCGAAAGTCGGCTGAAAGGGGGAGAGCTTGCATCGTGGGAGGCCTGCCTGGCGATTGCTTCTCAACGGCAGCAACGCCATTTCGATGCGCGCATCCCTGAGCGACTTGAGCCCGGCGATATGCTTGTTGCAGATCTTGCCGCCCAAAATCTTGTGGCTATGCTTGATAGCGTCCGGACACAAAGACCTTCGTCGGTCCTTGAGCATTCACCTCTGATACCGGGCTTGGGCTGGGTGGCGTCTGGCCACGGAGATTTCGCGATTGGCTCGACCCTCATTGAGGTCAAGCATACCGAGCGTAATTTTGGAGCGGGCGATTTCCGCCAAGTCTTGATGTACTGGCTCCTGCGTTATGCGCGAGCTGTCGAAAACGATGGCGACACATGGTCGGATGTCCTGCTGCTGAATCCGAGACGCAACGCGGGACTTCTCATAAATTTCGATCAACTCCTTCGATCCGCTTCGGCTTCATCCAACCGCGTTGAACTAGTCGAATTGCTTCGGTCTGCTGTTGGACAGGAGTTTGACCGCCGTTGACAAACTAGGCTGTTAGCCCGTAGCGCGCTCTGGACTTAGTTGAATTACAACCGCCCCTTCCGAAACGCCTCCGCCTGCTCCGCCCTCAACTCCTTGCGAACGCGGCCAGGCATCGCCTTGTCCACCGCCTCGCCTGGGGCCGTCAGGGCTTCGTTGGCGAACTCCAGGTCCATCAGCTTCATGCGCTTGATCTCGTCGCGCAGGCGGGCGGCGGTTTCGAACTCCAGGTTGGCGGCGGCCTCGCGCATGCGGGCTTCCAGGTCCTTGAGCGCGGCCTTGAAGTTGTCGCCGCTGAACGGCTTGGCGTCCTTGCCCTCGCCGATCCCGCCGATCGGCACCAGCACGCGGTCGCCGCGCTCGTAGGGGCTGTTGAGGATGTCCTTGATGTCGCGCTTGACGCTCTCGGGCGTGATGCCGTGCTCGAGATTGTAGGCGTGCTGCTTCTCGCGGCGGCGGGAGGTCTCGCCCATGGCCCGCTCCATGCTGCCGGTGATCCGGTCGGCGTAAAGGATGACCTTGCCGTCGATGTTCCGCGCCGCGCGGCCGATGGTCTGGATCAGGGAGGTCTCCGAGCGCAGGAAGCCTTCCTTGTCGGCGTCGAGGATGGCGACCAGGCCGCATTCGGGGATGTCGAGGCCCTCGCGCAGCAGGTTGATGCCCACGAGCACGTCGAACTGGCCCAGGCGCAGGTCGCGGATGATCTCGATCCGCTCCATGGTGTCGACGTCGCTGTGCATGTAGCGCACGGCGATGCCCTGCTCGTTCAGATATTCGGTCAGGTCCTCGGCCATCTTCTTGGTCAGGACGGTGACCAGGGTGCGGTAGCCCTTGGCCTTGGTCTGGCGGATCTCGTCGACCACGTCGTCGACCTGGCTGGCGCCGTCCTTGGAGACCGGACGGACCTCGACCGGCGGGTCGATCAGGCCGGTGGGGCGGATCACCTGCTCGGCGAACACGCCGCCGGCCCGCTCCAGCTCCCACTTGGCCGGGGTGGCGCTGACGTGCACCGACTGCGGCCGCATGGCGTCCCACTCCTCGAACTTGAGCGGGCGGTTGTCCAGGGCGGAGGGCAGGCGGAAGCCGTATTCGGCCAGGGTCCATTTGCGGCTGCGGTCGCCCTTGTACATGGCGCCGATCTGCGGAACCGTCTGGTGGCTCTCGTCGGTGAACAGCAGGGCGTTGTCGGGGATGTATTCGAAGAAGGTCGGCGGCGGCTCGCCCGGCTGGCGGCCCGACAGGTAGCGGCTGTAGTTCTCGATGCCGGCGCAGGAGCCGGTGGTCTCGATCATCTCCAGGTCGAAATTGGTCCGCTGCTCCAGGCGCTGGGCCTCCAGCAGCTTGCCGTTCTCGATCATCCAGGCCAGGCGCTCCTTGAGCTCGGCGCGGATGCTGATGATCGCCTGGCGCAGGGTGGGGCGCGGGGTGACGTGGTGGCTGTTGGCGTAGACCTTGATGTTCTCCAGGTCGCCGGTCTTCTTGCCGGTCAGCGGGTCGAACTCGCTGATCGCCTCGACCTCGTCGCCGAACAGGGAGATGCGCCAGGCGCGGTCCTCGTAGTGGGCGGGGAAGATCTCGATGGTGTCGCCGCGGCGGCGGAACGTGCCGCGCTCGAAGGCGGCGTCGTTGCGCTTGTACTGCTGGGCGACCAGGTCGGCCATCATCTGCTTTTCGTTGATGGTCTGGCCGACCTCCAGCGTGAAGGTCATGGCCGTATAGGTCTCGACCGAGCCGATGCCGTAGATGCAGCTGACCGAGGCGACCACGATCACGTCGTCGCGCTCCAGGATCGCCCGGGTCGCCGAGTGGCGCATGCGGTCGATCTGCTCGTTAATCGAGGAGTCCTTCTCGATGTAGGTGTCGGTGCGCGGGACGTAGGCTTCGGGCTGGTAGTAGTCGTAGTAGCTGACGAAATACTCGACCGCGTTGTCGGGGAAGAAGCTCTTCATCTCGCTGTAGAGCTGGGCGGCTAGGGTCTTGTTGGGCGCCAGGATCAGGGCCGGGCGCTGGGTGGCCTCGATGACCTTGGCCATGGTGAAGGTCTTGCCCGAGCCGGTGACGCCCAGCAGGACCTGGTCGTTCTCCTTGCCTTCCAGACCGGCCACCAGTTCGGCGATGGCGGTCGGCTGGTCGCCGGCCGGCTCGTAGTCGCTGACCAGCTTGAACCTGCGGCCGCCCTCGGACTTCTCCGGCCGCGCGGGGCGGTGCGGAGTCCAGAGCATGGGCATCGACCCGTCGAGCTCGCCCTCGAGGGTGGTGTCATGGATGAACTTCGCGGAGACGTCGGAGACGCCGCCGGCTTCGGTCGTGGAGGATCGGGCCATGGCGAGAAGGTAGGTCCGCGGGGCCGGGAACGCCAGAGGGCCTGCTGACAGGGCGTGTCAGCAACTGGCGGCAGGTGGCGGCATTGCCTTTCATGGTCAAGGTTGCGATCCTGCCCGGGACAATCCCAGGGGTGGGGCACGGGGGACGGCTATGATCCACATGAAGCGCGGGGCGGGCCGGATGGTTCGCGGCCTGGGGCTGGCCGTTCTGGCGACGATGGCGGCGGGCGCGGCCTGCGCCCAGGCCTCCGACATGCGGCTGCTGCGCGACCCGGTCTATGGCGAGCTGCGCGACGTGCTGGGCGCGACCCTGCCGGTCGCCACGCCCAGTCCCAAATGCCCCAAGGCCCTGCTGCTGCCGGACGGCGCCTGCCTCGACCAGGTGCTGGCCGGGATGAAGGCGCGGGGCGCGACGGCCGGGCGGGTGCTCACCGCGCCCATGGCGGGCATCGGGGCGGGGGCGGTGATCTCCGGTCCGATCGGCCAGGCCTATCGACTGTATGACGTGACCCTGTCCGGCGGCGGGCCGGTGGTCACGCCGGTGACCCTGCCGAGCTCGTCGGTGCGGGTCCCGCGCGTCTGCTACGACATCGGCCGGGGCGTCGACTACCGGCTCGACATGCGCGACGGCCAGCTGGTGGCGCGGGAGGTCCAGGGCGTCAGCTGCGGCGGGCCGGTCCCGCCGATCGGCTACGGCGGACCGCGCCGGCCGCCGATCGGGGCGGGCGAGCCGGGCGAGCGCTGGCCGGCCACCGGCGTGGTGGAGGTC